>JBKJUI010000310.1:0-15990 GCA_046590775.1 Acidimicrobiales bacterium | reverse complement strand
CAGCTCGACGGCGTCCTTGATGTCCTCGATCTGGCGGTCGAGGCCGCCGACGTCCTCGTACTCGATGTCCGGCACCTCCTCGAGCACCAGCTCCTCGACCTCGGGCCGGGGCAGCTTCTCGAGCAGCAGGCCGGTGCGGCTGTCCATCAGGAGGGTGTCGCCCGAGCGCATGCGGACCTTCTCGCGGTCCAGGATGAGCTGCTCGCCCATCTCGACGACCCGCTCCTCGTCGGCCCGGCCCACGACCAGCGCACGGCGTCCGTCCTCGAGGACCTCCTTCAGTGTGACGACCTCGCCGGAGCCCTCGGGTCCCCGGGCCAGCACGATGTTCAGGCTGTCGTTGAGCACGACCTCCTGGCCCCGCTGCATCGTGCCGACGTCGATCTCGGGGTGGAGCGCCACCCGCATCTTGCGCCCGCCGCTGAACACGTCGACGCTCCCGTCGTCGTTGGCGCCGAGGAAGGTGCCGTAGGCCGCCGGCGGCTGGGTGAGCTTGTCGACCTCCTCGCGGAGCGCAGCGATGTGCTCGCGCGCCTCCCGCAGGGTGTACGTGAGCTTCTCGTTCTGGGACACCGCCTGGGCCAGCTGACCCTTGGTCTCGAGGAGCTTCTCCTCGAGGGTGCGCACCCGCTTGGGCGCGTCGGCCAGGCGGCGGCGGAGGATGCTGACCTCCTCCTCGAGGGCGACGGCCTGCTCGCGGACCTCCGTCAGCTCCTGCTCCAGCTCGGCTGCACGCCGGTCGTCGGCCATGGCTGAACACCTCCGTATGGGCTCGTCCGGAACCTACTCACCTCGATGGTACGACCGTTGATGTTTCCACGGTGGTCGCCTGGGAAATTGACAACCGGACGGGTGTCTCGGTACGTTCCAGACCCGAGCAACCCCCCGACGCTCTGGAAGGGACGACAGCATGAAGGTCTGGATCGACCAGGATCTCTGCACCGGCGACGGCCTCTGCGAGGAGATCGCCCCGTCCGTGTTCACCCTCCTCGACGACGGGCTCGCCTACGTCGTCGAGAACGGCACGACCATGTCGGAGCCGGGCGCCGCCTCGATCGCCAAGGTGCCTTCCGACATGGAGGACGCAACGATCGAGTCCGCCGAGGAGTGCCCCGGCGAGTGCATCTTCATCGAGCCTGACTGACATATCCCCACCGGCACTCCGCCCTCTGACCCCTCGCTTCCTCCCCCGGGCAGCGGCTCGTTCCTCGCCGGCTGCCCTCCTCCGTCCAGCGAGGGGACGGGCTTCGTTCCGGCGGGGCCCCGCTGACGGTCACCATGCAGCGGCCGGGTCAGGGTCAACGGTGAGGTGGCCGTGCTGGTCCTGCGACGGCGGTCAGCCGGCGAGGCAGGAGCGGGTCGACTGCGGGTTGCCGCGGTCGGCCGCCAGCGCAGCCTTCAGCTCGACGTCGGTCAGCGCGTAGGCAACACCGTCACGGTCGGGAGCGATGGCGAAGGCGACCCCCGCCACCTTGCCGGTGCTCGTCACGAACGGGCCGCCGCTGTAGCCCGGCGCCAGCCTCGACGCCATGATGAACACGTCACGGGTGGTCGGCTTCCGGTCGTAGAGGTCGCGGCCGACGGCGTTGACCCGGCGGGTCACCTTGCTCGGCGCCAGCTCGAGCTTTACCTGGCCTCCCGGGTGGCCGAGGACCACGCCCGAGGTTCCCTCCTCGACCGTCGCATCGACCACCCCGAGGGGCCGCAGGCCGAGGCCCGGAGCCTTCAGGACGGCGAGATCGCGGGCGGCGTCGAACACCGTCACCGTGGCCTTGACCCGGGACCTGTCGGGCCGGATGACCTCGGTCGACCGCTCGCCGGCCACCACGTGGGCGTTGGTCACCACGGTGTCGGTGGCCACCACGAAGCCGCTGCCGTCCTGGATCCGGCTGCAGGCCTTGCCCTCGACCCGCACCGTCGACGCCGACGCCTGGTCGAGCACGGCCTGCGGCAGTCCCGAGCTCTCGGGCGGAGGCCCGGCCTCGGGCGCCCGGTACAGCCCTTCGAACACCCGGGGGAAGCCGGAGTCGCCCACCAGCATGCGCAGGCTCTGCAGCGGGTCGGGCGGCGGCGGCAACGTCCGGTCGATGACGCCGGCCACCCGCGACGAGCGGGTGAGGCGGGCCGCCGCACCCGGGACCTCGGCCATGGCCGGGAGGAGGAACCAGACGGCCACGAGCACGCCGATGGTGCCGAGGAGGGCGCCGACGCCCTTGTCGACGGTGCGGGCCGGGCCGGTGGGCAGCACCTTGCGCAGGCGTGAGCCGGCCAGCAACCCGAGCGCCTGGCCGATGAACGCGCCGCCGATCAGCACCACGACGGCGACGAGGAGCCGGCTCGTCGTGTCGGCGTTGCCGCCGATCAGCTCGACGGCGGTCGGCAGCAGGCGGGCACCGGCGTAGAGCCCGATGGCCAGCCCGATCCACGACGTGGCCCGGGTGAGGAAGCCAAGGCGGTAGCCGCCGACGCCGGCGCCGACCACGGCGACCAGGATGAGGAGGTCGAGGAGGTTCACCTAGTCGGGCCGTCGCAGCAGCCGGGCCGCGGTGAGGAAGCCCGTGTGCGCCACCATCCGGTGGTCGGGCCGGACGGCGGCGCCGTCCACCTTCCAGGTCCGCACCAGCACCTCCTGGGTGGTGCACATGCCGAAGCCGCTGGTGTCGAGTGCGGCCCGGAGGCGCTGGACCTGGATGATCGACGGCAGGTAGCTGACCAAGATCCCGCCCGGCAGCAGCCCGGCCTCGGCGTGGCCCACCACCTGCCAGGGCTCGGGGAGGTCGAGCACGAGGCGGTCGAAGACGGGGTCGCCCTCGTCGGTGTCGATGCCGTCGTAGGCGTCACGGACCTCGACGTGGTAGCGCTCGTCGACCACCTCCTGGCCCAGGAAGCCGGCGACGTTCTTCTGGGCGTTGTTGGCGAAGTCCTGCCGCAGCTCGTACCCGGTCACCACCGCGCCGGCGCGGAGCAGGGTCATCGACAGGGCGCCCGAGCCCACGCCCGACTCGAGGACGCGAGCACCGGGGAAGACGTCGGCCAGAAGGAGGATCGGGCCCAGGTCCTTCGGGTAGATGACCTGAGCGCCACGCGGCATCTTCAGCACCACGTCGGAGAGGGTCGGCCGCACGCACAGGTACTTCGCCCCGTCCTGCATGCGAAGGTAGGTGCCCTCCGAGCGCCCCAGGAGCTCGTCGTGGCCCACGAAGCCGTGGTGGGTGTGGAAGGAGGCGCCGGCCTCGAGGCGCACCAGGTACCGCCGGTCCTTGTTGTCGACCAGCAGGGCGCGCTCGCCGGGGGTGAAGGGGCGGGCGGGCACCGGGCGGAGGCTACTTGGCGCCTCGGTGCGCCCTTTTGACCCTTCGGCGCGGCACGCCGGTGTCGACGATCGAGAGCGCCTCGCCCGGCCCGAGGTGGTCGACCAGCAGCAGCTTGGCATGATCCTCCCCGACCTTGGACCACAGGCGCAGGAGGGCGGCCAGCCCGCCGAGGAGGAGCCAGGGGGTGCTGCCGCCGAGGAAGCCCTGGGTGAGCCCCCGACGCAGGATGATGTTCCAGTCGGGGCGCCCCGACCGGCCGGCGAAGGCGTCGAGCTGGCGCGGCGCCACCTTGCGGATGAGGTACTTCCAGAGGAACCGCAGCATCAGATGCGGCGCACCTCGACGATCGTCGTGGCCAGCTTCCCCTTCCGCCGACCGAGGACGAAGGCGAGGATGAGGATCAGCACGATGGCGCCGACGCCGACGGCCATGGCCTTGGGCTTGACCGCCTCGCCGGTGTCCGACAGCTCGGCGTCGATCTCGCTGAGCTTGGCCTCGAGGTCGGCCCGGGTGATCTTCTTCCCGGGGCCCTTGGCGTCAGCGGCCATGGCGGTCGCCCATCTGCTTGAGGGCGAAGCCCGCCACGAGGCCGGCGACGACGACGGCCGCCACGTAGGGCACCCACGACATGGCCCCGCTGAGGTGCGGCCGGGCCTCGACCTGCACGAGGCGCAGCACGCCGACGAGCAGGAAGATCAGGCCGAGCGAGGCGACCGCCGAGCCCAGCACCCCGAGGCCGACGCGGCGCCCGAGCGAGCGCAGCGGGTCGACCGTCTCCTGCTTGGCGTAGGTGACGGTGAGGTCGATCAGCTCCTTGCCCAGCTCGGGAAGGCTCTGCTTCTCCCGCTCTGCGTCGGGCGCGGCCATCGCCCCTTGCTAGTTGCTGCCCAGTCGGAAGGCAAGCACGGTCGCCTCCTCCTCGGCCATGTCGGCCAGGCTGCGGAGCAGCTCGGTGCAGGAGGCCGACCGGAGCAGCGCCAGCTGGTCGAGCTCGCTGACCGGCGCCGCGGCGGCGAGCTGCCAGGCCGCGGCCGTCGGCTCCTCGTCGAGATCGAGGGCCGGCGGCTCCGCCACCTCCCCCAGCTCGGCCTCGAGGGCGAGGCAGCGGCGCACGGCACCCTCCGCCCGCTCGAGCAGGGGCTGGTCGAGCGCAGGGTCGAACCAGGCGTCGTCCAGCGCCTCGACCTCGGCCTTCGGGTAGGGGTCCTCGGGCAGCCAGGACCGCACGGTGATCCGCCGTCCGCCGACGGCCACCATGGCGTAGCGGCCGTCGGGGACCTCGAGCACCTGGATGAGCCGGGCCGTGGTGCCGATGCCGAACCGCTGGTCGCCGCCCCCGACCTCGGTGCCCCGCTCGATCAGCACCACCCCGAACTCCGGCGGCTCCCCCCGCTCGGCGGCGGCCAGGCACGCCGCCACCAGCGCCCGGTAGCGCGGCTCGAAGACGTGCAGAGCCAACCGCATACCCGGGAACAGCACCGAACCGAGCGGGAACATCGGCAGCACGCTCATGGAACGACGGGGTCGGGGTCGACGGCGTCGGGTGGCGGGGCGTCGGGCCAGGTGCCCAGCACCAGGCCGATCCGGTCGGCCAGCCGGGTGGCCTCGAGGTTCTTGGGCACGCCGTTGGCCACCACGGCGAAGGCCACGGGGGGAGCCGGGCCGGGCGCCGGGTCGACCCATCCCACGAGCGCAGACACCTCGTCGAGACTCCCCGTCTTGGCCCGAAGGCGGCCGGCGACGTCGCTGCCGACGAACCGTTTCTGCAGCGTGCCCGAGGTGCCCGCCACCGGGAGGCCGTCAGCCAGCTGGCTGCGCCGCCCGGCCCCGACGAGTGCTCCGATCAGCAGCGAGCAGGTAGCCCGGTCGGCCCGGTCGAGCCCGGACCCGTCACTGGCGGCGAGGGGCCCGACGTCGAGGCCCTTCTTGGCCAGCGCCGCCTTCGCGGCCGCCAGCCCGGCCTCGGACGTCCCCGCCCCGCCGGCCACCCGCCCCATCTCCTTTATCAGGAGCTCGGCCGTGGTGTTGTCGGACTCCCGGATCATCTGCGCCACCAGCTCGCTGACCGTCAGCGAGTCCTTGGTGGCCACCGTGGCCGTCCCCGTGGCCGGGCCCACCGAGGGACCCGCGGCCACCTGGACGCCGAGGGAGCGCAGCAGGTCGGTGAGCACCTGGGCGAACTGCAGCGCCGGCTGGGCCACAGGCTTCTCGTTGGCGTCCTGGCCGTCGTCGACCAGGAGGGCCGAGAGCGGCCCGACCTCGCCGTTGGCCTGGTAGCTGGGCTTCCAACCGGGCCGGGCCCGCTGGGTGTCGTAGCGGGACTCGTCGGCGCGGATCCCGCCCGTGACCTGGCGAACCCCGGCGGCGACCACGGCCTGAGCCACGTCCTCCATCCTGGTGCGGACCACCGGCTGCCGCCTGGCCCTGGTCGCGCCGGCGTCGGTCTGGATGATCGGGTCGCCGCCGCCGACGACCTGCAGGTCGCCGGCCACCGCACCGGCGGCCGGAGCGGCATCGGCCTTGAACACCGTGACCAGCCGGGTGTCGGCGCCCAGCACGGTGACGGCCGCCTCTGCGGTCAGCAGCTTCAGCGCCGAAGCCGGGATCAGCGGTTGGTCGGGGCGGCGGGCGTAGAGCGTGCGGTCGCCCACCCGGACGATCAGGCAGGCCTGGGCGGTCCAGGGCGCCAGCGCAGGCTCGGCCACGACCCGCTCCAGCGAGGTCCGCAGCCGGGTCTCGGCCCGATACCCGACCAGGGCCTCCGGCACCCGGCGCACCGAGAGCAGCGGGGTGGTGAGGCGCACCGGCGCCGCCGCCGGCTCCTCCGCCTGCGCCGCCGCCCGGTCGACCCCGCCGGCGCCGACGCCGGCCACACCGGCGGTGAGGGTGGCGAGGAGCAGGAGGATGGCGCGCCGCACGGAGGCGGCCCTCATGTCGTGCGCAGGTCCAGACCGAGTGACACGAGCTGCTCGGCGGGCCGGTGGTAGCCCCGCTCGAGGTGCTGGATGCCGTGGAGGGTGGAGGGCGAGTCGGCGGCGGCGGCGGCGATGACCGACGAGAACCCGGCCCGCACGTCGGGCACGCTCACCTCGGCTCCATGGAGGGTGGAGACCCCCTTGATCACGGCCGAGTGCAGGTTGTTCGTCTCGTCGAACCGACAGGCGGGGCCGCCCAGGCACTCGGGGAACAGGTCGACCTCGACGCCCATCTGCTGCAGGGCCGGCACGTAGACGAGCCGGTTCTCGAAGACGGTCTCGTGCAGCACGCTGGCCCCATCGGCCTGGCTGAGCAGCACCATGAGCGGGGTCTGCCAGTCGGTCATGAACCCGGGGTGGGTGCCGGTCGAGACAGCGACGGGGCGCAGGTCGCCCGTGGCCGAGGCGGTGATCCAGTCGTCGGTGACCTCGACCTCGGCCCCCATGCGGTGCAGGACGTTGATGGCGGTGACCAGGCGGTCCTGGCGGCAGCCCGCCACCCGGACCTCCCCACCGGTGACGATGCCGGCGCACAGGTAGGACCACGCCTCGATGCGGTCGCCCTCGAGCGTGGTGGACGCGCCGTCGAGCCGCTCGACGCCCTCGATCACGATGCGCCGGTCCGGCTGCAGCTCGATGCTCGCGCCCATCCGCTGGAGGAACAGGGCCAGCTCGGTGACCTCGGGCTCGGTGGCCGCCCCCTTCAGCACCGTCTTGCCCTCGGCGAGCACGGCGGACAGCAGCACGGTCTCGGTGGCGCCGACGCTTGGGTAGGGCAGCTCGATCCTGGCCCCGCGGAGGCGGCTCGCCTTGGCGGCGATGCCGTCGTCGCGCACCTCGACCTCGGCGCCCAGCGCGCTCAGCGCAGCGACGTGGAAGTCCACCGGTCGGCGCCCGATCCGGTCGCCTCCGACCAGTGGCACGAAGGCCTCGCCCACCAGGTTGAGCAGCGGGCCGGCCAGCAGGATCGGGATGCGGTTCAGGCCGCTGAACTCGACCGGCACGTTGGACTGCGGCGAGGCGGAGGGGTGCACGGTGATCGCCGACCCCTCGCGCTCGACCCCGACGCCGAGGCTGCGCAGGATCTCGCTGGTGATCTCGACGTCACCTACCTGGGGGGCGTTGCGGATGGTGGACGGCCGGCCCCCCATCATGGCGGCCACCAGGTGCTTGGTGACGGCGTTCTTCGACCCCCGGACCGACACGTCGCCCCGCAGCGGCCCGGACGGCGTGATCAGCCAGGTGCCCTGCTCGCTGGAGGGTGCTTCCACGGGCGACGAGGGTATCGGGGGCCGGCCGGGCTCTCGGGCTGCCCCGGGCCTGCCCCGGGCCTGCCTCGACCTGTCAGGCGGGAGGCTCCGGCTCCAGCGCGGCCCGGAAGAAGGCACGGATGTGCAGCAGCCGCTGCTCGACCGCCTCAGGGGTGAGCGGGTCCCGGCCGGTGATGGCCTCGAGGAAGGTCACGTCGGAGAACCAGCTGAGGATGGCGCCGTAGCCGGTGAGCAGCAGCTGCTGGGGGTCGTGGCGCCGGAAGGTGCCGGCGGCCATCTCCCGCTCGAAGAAGCCCTCGGCCCGCTGCATCAGCGGTCGGAGCACGGTGGCCAGCTCGTCGGTGAAGCGGCCGCTGCCGGCCAGCTGCTCCCGCCGCACCAGGCGGACGAAGTCCGGGTTCTGCTGGAAGAACGAGAAGGCCGCGGTGAGGACGTGGTCGACCATGGCCCAGCCGTCCTGGCCCCGAGCGGTGTCGACCGCCCCGGTGACCCGGACCAGCCAGTCGCTCAGCGTGGAGCCGACGACCTCGCGGTAGAGCAGCTCCTTGCTGGTGAAGTGGTGGAGGAGGCTGGGCCGGCGGATGCCGACCTCGATGGCGATCTCGTTGAGCGAGGTCCCCTCGTAGCCCCGCTCGGCGAACTGGTGGCGCGCTGCGCTGAGGATGGCGTTGCGGGTGGACGGAGCCGTGGCCCCCGGGACATCGGCGGGGCGAACGGGAGCACCCACGGACGACCACCGTAGGTCGCGTAGGCTCCGCCGACGTGGAGATCGTCGCAGCTCTGTTCGTCGAGGGCATCGAGATGCGCCAGGTCCCCGGGCCGTCGACGCGGATCGACCTGACCGGGGTCATGTTCTCCGTCGCGGCGCCGTCGCCGCCGCCCGTGACCCTCGCCCCACACCTCGTCGTCCTCGTCCGCGAGCCGCCCGAGGGCACGGGGCAGGCCTCGCTGGTCTGTGAGTTCGTGCGTCAGGAGGACGGCGAGCAGCTGGCCAGGAACGTCCAGATGGTGCAGGTGGCGCCGGGCAAGTTCGGGCGGCAGCTGGTGAAGGCCGAGCTCGAGTTCAAGGACTACGGAACCATTGAGGCCCGGTGCCGTCTCAACGCGGACGGTCACGTCACCACGGTGCCGTTCACGCTGCTCCCGGAGCAGGCCTGAGGCCCAGCCCGGTGAGGGCGGTCAGCGCCCTCAGCACCCACCCGGTCGTGGCCATCGCCCTCGGCGAGGCGGCGGGTCAGGTGCTCGAGGCGCTGGGCGGCGCCCGACCGGCGCTCGTTGTCGCCGCCGTGACCCCGCCCCACCTGGGCACCCTCGAGGACGTCGGGGCCGCGCTCGCATCGTTGCTCTCGCCCGACGTCGTCGTGGGTGCGGTGGCGCCGGCGGTGATCGGGGGCGGCCGACGGGTCGAGAGCGGTCCAGCCCTGGCCCTCTTCGCCGTCGCCGGCGTGTCAGCGGCCCCGCTCTCGCTCGCTCCCGATGCTGACGGCCGCCTGGTGGGTGAGGGCGAGCTCGAGCGGGCCGCAGCCGCCATCGTCCTGGCCGATCCGTTCTCCTGCTCCCCATCCGACCTGCTCGGCGCACTGGCCGGCCTTCCCGCCGGAGGCGGGCTCGTCAGCGCGCGCGGGCCGGGTGGCAGCCGCCTGCTCCTCGACGGCGACGTCAGAACCTCCGGGGCGGTGGGCGCCCTGCTCGGGCCGCCGGCGCAGGTGCTGGCCAGCCAGGGCGTGACCCCTGCCGGGGACGCATGGGCTGTGACGCAGAGCGTCCCCTACATGGTGCTGAGGCTGGGTGGCCAGGCCGCCAGCCTCCGCCAGGCGCAGGCGCTCGGCGACAGCGAAGGGCCGGCGGCGCTGGGCCTCGTCGTCGACGACAGGGCCGAGGAGATGGACCGGACCCAGCTCCTCGCCGTGCCCATCCTCGGCACGGCCGAGACCGGCGGCCTCCGCGTGCCCCGGACGATCCCGGTGGGACAGGTGGTGCGCTTCCTGCGGACGGGTCCGTCAGAGGTCGAGGCCGACCTGGTGGCGACGATCGCCGCCTTCGGGCCCCGGCCGAGCGGCGTCCTGCTCTTCCCGGGCTCCGAGCGCCAGGGCGACGCCGACGTCGTCTCGGAGCTGGTCGGGTGCCCCGTCGCCGGCGTCGAGGTCGGCTCGCCGCTCGCACCCGTGGCCGTTCGGCCGACCCTCCACGGGGCGGGCGCCACCTCGCTCATCGTGTTCCCCTGAGGCCATCCCCTGCCGGTTCCCCCGGACGGGGTCATCGTTCCTGGGTAGGGTCGGTGGGATATGGGCGCTGACACGTCGGAACTGTCCGGAACAGAGCTGTCGGAACTGGAAGAGCGCGCGGTGAACGTCGTGCGGGGCCTCTCCATGGACGGGCCCCAGCGGGCGGGCAACGGGCACCCGGGGACGGCGATGGCGCTGGCCCCGCTCGCCCACGTGCTGTACCACCGGGTGATGAAGCACGACCCGAGCCTCCCCGAGTGGCACGACCGCGACCGGTTCGTGCTCTCCTGCGGCCACGCGTCGATCCTCCTCTACTCCCACCTGTACCTCAACGGGTACGGGCTCACGCTCGACGACCTGAAGGACTTCAGGCAGCTGGGGTCCCGCACGCCGGGCCACCCCGAGCGGCTGCACGCGCCGGGCATCGACACCACCACGGGCCCGCTCGGGCAGGGCATCTCCTCCGCCGTCGGCATGGCCATGGCCGAGGAGCACATCCGGGCCACCTTCGGCGCCGAGGTGTGCGACCACCACACCTACGTCATCTGCTCCGACGGCGACCTCCAGGAGGGCATCAGCCACGAGGCGGCCAGCCTGGCCGGCCACCTCGGGCTGGGCCGCCTCATCGTCGTCTGGGACGACAACCACATCAGCATCGACGGCCCCACCGAGCTGGCGTGGTCGGACAACACCCCCGACCGGTTCCGGGCCTACGGCTGGCACGTCGAGGAGCTGGGCGAGATGGCCAACGACCTCGACGGCCTCGAGGCCGCCCTCCTCCGGGCCAAGGAGGTCACCGACAAGCCCACGTTCCTGGCGCTGCGCACCCACATCGGCTACCCGTCGTCGCTGACCGACAGCGAGAAGGCCCACGGCGAGCCGCTGGGCGGGGACGTGGTCCGCGAGGCGAAGTCCCTCCTGGGCCTTCCCCCCGACGAGGAGTTCTGGGTGCCGGACGACGTGATCCAGCTCTACGAGCAGAAGAAGGAGAGCGGCAAGGCCAAGCGGGTGGAGTGGGAGCAGCGCCTGGCCACCATGCCCGACGACCGTCGGGAGGCCTACGACGCCGCCCAGTCGGGCAAGCCGCTGAAGGGGTTCGCCGACGCCCTGCCCAGCTGGAAGGCCGGCGACACGGTGGCCACCCGCAAGGCCGGCGCCGCCGTGCTCGAGGCGACCAAGGACCTGGTCCCCGGCCTCATGGTGGGCGGGGCCGACCTCACCGGCAACACCGGCGTGAAGATCAAGGTCGACCAGTTCACCGCCGACGACCGCACCGGGCAGCAGATCCACTACGGCATCCGCGAGCACGGGATGGCTGCGGCGATGAACGGCATGGCCGCCCACGGCGGGATCCTGCCGGTGGGCGGAACCTTCTTCATCTTCTCCGACTACTGCCGGCCGTCCATCCGCATCGCCGCCCTGTCCGACCTCAAGGTGGTCTACAGCTTCAGCCACGACTCGGTCGGCCTCGGCCCCGACGGCCCCACCCACCAGCCGATCGAGCAGCTGGCGTCGTTGCGGGCCATGCCGGCGCTCACCGTGATCCGCCCGGCCGACGCCAACGAGACCGCCCACGCCTACCGGGTGGCCTTCGAGGCCGACGGGCCCACCGCCATCATCCTCAGCCGCCAGGACCTGCCCGTCCTCGAAGGGACCGAAGGGGCCTACGACGGGATGGCGCAGGGCGCCTACGTGCTGCGCGAGGACGAGGAGGCCGACCTCACCCTGATCGGCACCGGCAGCGAGGTGCACGTCTGCGTCGACGCCGTGCCGCTCCTGGCCGAGCGCGGGATCAAGGCCCGGGTCGTCTCGATGCCCAGCTGGGAGCTGTTCGAGGACACCGACGACGGCGTGAAGGAGCAGGTGCTCCCCTCCGACATCCCGGCGCTGGCCGTGGAGGCCGGCGCCTCCTTCGGGTGGGAGCGCTGGGCCGAGGGGATGGTGGCCATCGACCGGTTCGGCGCGTCCGGGCCGGGCAGCGAGGTCCTCGCCTCCTTCGGCTTCACCGCCGAGAACGTGGCTGAGGAGGCCGAGAGCCTCCTCAGCTCGTTCGGGGAAGACGACGACGACGACCAGGGCTAGAACGCCCGGGACAACAGAGAGGCAGAGCCCGTGACCACGCTGCAGCGGCTCTTCGACGAGCAGGGCCAGAGCCCGTGGCTCGACAACCTCCGTCGGGGCTACTTCCAGGACGGGACGCTGCAATGGCTCGTCGACCAGGGCATCCGCGGGGTCACCTCGAACCCCACCATCTTCCAGAAGGCCATCGCCGCCTCGTCCGACTACGACGAGCAGTTCGCCGAGGCCACCCGCCGGGTCAGCGTCGAGGACGCGTACTGGGAGCTGGTGATCGACGACATCCGCCACGCCTGCGATCTCCTGCGACCGGTCTTCGACTCGAGCGGACGCAGCGACGGGTTCGTCTCGATCGAGGTCTCCCCGGCGATGGCCCGGGACGCCGACGGGACCACCCGCGACGCCCGGTCGCTCTGGCATCGGGTCGACCGCCCCAACCTGATGGTGAAGATCCCCGGCACGAAGGAGGGGCTGCCCGCCATCCGCACCGCCATCGCCGAGGGGATGAACATCAACGTCACGCTCATCTTCGGCCTTCCCCGCTACGCCGAGGTCATCGACGCCTACGTGGGCGGTCTCGAGGACAGGGTGGCTGCCGGCGGCGACCCCTCCGACGTGCGGTCGGTGGCCAGCTTCTTCGTGAGCCGGGTCGACGCCGAGGTCGACCGCCGCCTTCGCGCCATCGGCACCGATGCCGCCCTCGCCCTGCTGGGCACGGCTGCGGTCAACCAGGCCAAGCTGGCCTACGAGCTGTTCACCGAGCGGGCGGCCTCATTGCCGCCGGGCGCCAACCAGCAGCGCCCCCTGTGGGCCTCGACCTCGACGAAGGACCCGAGCTACCCCGACCTGCTCTACGTCGACAGCCTGATCGGCCCCGACAGCGTCAACACGATGCCCGACGCCACCGTCGAGGGGTTCCTCGACCACGGCACGGTGGCCCGTACGGTGGACCAGGATTTCGACCGGGCCAGGGCGGGGATCGACGCACTGGCCGAGGTCGGGGTCGACCTCGACGACGTCGCCGGCACCCTGGAGGAGGAAGGGGTGGCGTCGTTCTCCAAGTCCTTCGACGAGCTCGTCCAGGCCCTGCAGGACAAGGCCAACAAGCTCACATGACCTCCGATGACTGAGCTGGTGGCGGCGGCCGACCTCGTTGAGCGGCTCCTGGCCGGTGACGCCACCCTGTGGCCCGAGGGCTCCGAGGCCCCGAAGCGGCTGGGTTGGCTCGACAGCCCGGCCAGGCTCCTGCCTGCGTGCGCCGAGGTCTCGGCTTGGGCCTCGTCGCTGTCCTTCGACCGGGTGGTGCTGCTGGGCATGGGCGGCAGCTCGCTCGGGCCCGAGGTGCTGCGATCAGCTGCCGGCAGCGAACGGCTCTTCGTGTGCGACACCACCGACCCCGCCACCGTGGCCTCGGTGCCCGTCGAAGGATCCTTCTTCCTCCTGTCGTCCAAATCGGGCGGCACGCTCGAGCCGCGGGCGCTGTTCTCCCACTTCTGGTCCGAGGTGCCCGACGGGTGGCGGTGGGCGGCCGTCTGCGACCCGGGGACGGCTCCGGTCGAGCTGGCTCGCAACCACGGCTTCGCCCGGGTGTTCGAGAACGACCCGAACATCGGCGGCCGCTACAGCGTCCTCTCGTGGTTCGGGCTGGTGCCCGCCGCCCTGCTCGGCCTCGACCCGGCCGAGCTGTGCCGGCGGGCCGGCACCGTCGACGTCGAGGAGGCCGTGCGGCTCGGCATCAGATGGGCCGAGGCGCAGCGGGCCGGACGCGACAAGCTGACGATCAGGATCCCCGACGGGCCCTTCCGGGCCTTTGGGCTCTGGGCCGAGCAGCTGGTGGCCGAGAGCCTGGGCAAGCAGGGCACGGGCATCGTCCCGGTGCCCTCCGCCGAGGACGAGGCCGGACAGGACAGGGAACCGGTGGCGGTGGATCTCGAGGACGTCTACGACCTCGGCGCCGCCTTCTATCGCTGGGAGATCGCCACCGCCATCGCCGGCAGCCTCCTCGGGGTCGACGCTTTTGACCAGCCCGACGTCGAGGCGGCCAAGGTGGCCACGGCGGCCGCCCTCCAGCACCTGCCGCTGCCCGACTCGCTGCCCGACGGCGTCGAGGTGGCCGAGCCAGAGGCGCTGCTCGACTGGCTCGGTGGGCACACGCACGAGGATGACTACGTGGCCATCCAGGCCTACGTGCCGTACGGGCAGGACGACGCCCTCGAGGCGCTGCGCCGCCGGGTGCGTGACCACCTCGGCGGGATGGCGGTCACGGCTGGCTACGGGCCCCGCTTCCTGCACTCCACCGGGCAGCTGCACAAGGGCGGCCCGGGCTCGTGCGTTGCCGTGCAGATCGTCCCGACCGGCCCCACCGCCTCGGTGCAGGTACCCGACCATCCCTATGACTTCGGCACGCTCGTCGCCGCCCAGGCGCTCGGCGACCTCTCCGCCCTGCGGGCCGCCGGCCGCCGCGTGGTCCGGGTCATGGTCGACGGCGGCGACCTGACCAGAATGGGATGACGATGCGCATCGGGATGGTGGGGCTCGGCCGCATGGGCGGCAACATGACCCGACGGCTGCTGAGGTTCGACCACGAGGTGGTGGCCCACGACGTGAGCGGCGACGTCGTGGCCGTGCTGGTCGGCGAGGGGGCGCACGGCGCCGAAGACCTGGCGTCGGTGGTCGACCAGCTCGAGGCGCCGCGGGCGGTGTGGATCATGCTCCCGGCCGGCTCCATCACCGAGGACGCCATCGGCCAGCTGGCAGGGCGGCTGTCCCCCGGCGACGTCGTGATCGACGGCGGCAACGCCCACTGGACCGATTCGGTGACCCGAGGCCAGACCCTCGCCGACGCCGGGGTCGACTTCTGTGACGCCGGGGTCTCGGGCGGGGTGTGGGGCCTGGAGAACGGCTACGGCCTGATGGTCGGAGGCGAACCCGCCGTGGTCGAACGGCTGCGCCCGCTGTTCGAGTCGCTGGCCCCCGAAGGGGGTTACGTGCACGTCGGCCCGATCGGCAGCGGCCACTACGCCAAGATGGTCCACAACGGCATCGAGTACGGCCTGATGCAGGCATACGCCGAGGGCTTCGACCTCTTCGACAAGTGTGACTTCGACCTCGACAACGCGAAGATCGCGCACCTCTGGAACCAGGGCTCGGTCGTGCGCTCATGGCTGTGCGAGCTCGCCGCGCGTGCCTTCGAGCTGGAAGGCAACACGCTCGCCGGCCTGAGCGGCTACACGGAGGACTCCGGCGAAGGCCGCTGGACGATCGAGGACGCGATGGACAAGGACGTCCCCACCCCGGTCATCACCGCCTCGCTGTACGCGCGCTTCTACTCGCGCGCCAACGGCGACTTCACCCACCGCATGCTCGCGGCGCTGCGCGCGCAGTTCGGCGGGCACGCGACGAAGAAGAGCGCCGACGGGTGAGCGACCCGACCTCCGAAGCGGACGACAACCCCCTCACCGACGGCCTCGAGCGCCTCCCGGTCCACCCCACCGCGCTCGTCATCTTCGGCGCGACGGGCGACCTCGCGCGGCGCAAGCTGCTGCCGGCGCTCTACAACCTCGCCCACGAGGGCGCGCTGCCCGAGCGCTTCGCGCTCGTGGGAAACGCTCGCTCTCCAATGACCGACGACGAGTTCCGTGACACGGCGATCGAGTCCGTGCGCCAGTTCTCGCGCCGGCCGCCGGACGAGAAGGTGCTCGCGAAGCTGTTCGCCGAGGTGCGCTACGTCGCCGGCTCGTTCGACGCAGATGCCGTCTACGACGGCGTGAAGGCCGCGCTCGCCGGGTTCGACGAGATCGTCAGCCTGCCGCTGAACCGCTGCTACTACCTCTCGACCGCGCCGATGTTCTTCCCGGTGATCGTCGACTGCCTCGGGCGCCACGGGCTCACCGACCGCGAGGGCTCGGAGGTGCGGGTGATCATCGAGAAGCCGTTCGGGCGCTCCCTGGAGGAGGCGCGCGACCTCAACGCCCGCGTGCTGTCGGTGTTCGGCGAGCAGCAGGTCTTCCGCATCGACCACTACCTCGGCAAGGAGACCGTCCAGAACGTGCTGGCGCTGCGCTTCGCCAACACGCTGTTCGAGCCGCTGTGGAACCGCAACTACATCGACAACGTGCAGATCACCGCC
>JBKJUI010000301.1:0-4934 GCA_046590775.1 Acidimicrobiales bacterium | reverse complement strand
CATGGTGGCCGCCCTGGTCGGAGACCCGTCGCCTGAGGGGCAGCGTCGGGTGGCAGCGGGGTTGGCGGAGGCGGTGGACGCCGCGGTCCGGCGGCAGCTGACCCGGGCTTCGGCGCCGCTGGCGCTCGTCGCTCGTCGGCCGGGCCGGCCGACGGTGACCGAGGCGTGGGCCCGGTCGCTGGTGTCGCCCGATCCGTGGCTGGCCGCCTCGGTCGACCGGGCCAAGGTGCGGGCTCTGGCCGAGGAGGTGGCGGCGTGAGTGCGGTCGGGAGCCGTGGTGGGCGGGCGCGTCCGATTGTGCCTGCGGGTCCACGAGCCGGGCCGGAACGGGGTGTGGCGGGTCGAGCTGCTGGCCCAGGACCGGGACGAACCGAGCCTGGTCGTCCCGCTGGCCGACGTGTGGGAGGGCCGGTCGCCGTTCGGGGCGGCGATGGTGGAGGAGACCCTGGCGGCGTTGGGCCGGTTGGCCCGGCTGGCGCCCGAGCTGTCCGGCGTGCTCGACCAGGCGGCGCCGGCCGAGCTGGCGGTGGAGGGGGCCGCGGTCCTCCGGCTCCTCCGCGACCGGATGATCCCTCTCGAGGACGCCGGCATCGGTGTGCTGCTGCCGTCGTGGTGGGCGCACCGCCCCCGGCTCGGCCTGCGGGCCCGGGCCCGGAAGGCCACGGGGTCGACGGCGGCGGCGGCGCCGTCGGGGTTGGGCATGGACGCCATCGTGGCCTTCAGCTGGGAAGGGGCTCTGGGCGATCAGCGGCTCACCAAGCGGGACCTGGACGCCCTGGCCCGGGCCGTCGACGCCAAGAAGGCGCTGGTGCGGCTCCGCGGCCAGTGGGTGGAGATCGACCCGGCCAGCATCGACTCCCTCCTCGGCCTGATCGGCACCTCCGGCGAGGCGACGGCCAGGGACCTGCTCCGGACCGGCCTGGGCCTCGACCAGCTCGGCGCCGGCGACGTCGAGGTCGTCGGCGTCGACGCCTCCGGCATCGGCTGGCTGTCGGCGCTGCTGGACGGAGCGCTGCACGCCACCGCGGCACCGCTACCCACGCCGCCCACCTTCGCCGGTCAGCTCCGCCCCTACCAGGAGCGCGGAGCCGGCTGGCTGGCCTTCCTGGGCAGGCTCGGACTGGGCGCCTGCCTGGCGGACGACATGGGCCTGGGGAAGACGGCCCAGCTGATCGCCACGCTCCTGGCCGACCCCGCCGAAGGCCCCACGCTGGTGGTGAGCCCGGTGTCGGTGCTGGGGAACTGGGAGCGGGAGCTGGCCCGGTTCGCCCCCCACCTGCGGGTGCTGGTCCACCACGGCCCCGACCGGCACGACGGTGACCCGGCCGGCGACGGGTTCGCCGCCCGCGCCGGCGCCCACGACGTCGTGCTGACGACGTACTCCCTCGTCGGCCGCGACCTGGAGCACCTCGGGGCGGTGGCCTGGGGGCGGCTGGTGCTGGACGAGGCCCAGCAGGTCAAGAACCCCGCCACGACCCAGGCCAAGGCCGTCCAGCAGCTGGAGGCGGGGCGCAGGGTGGCCCTGACCGGGACGCCGGTGGAGAACCGGCTCAGCGAGCTGTGGTCGATCATGCACGTCCTCAACCCAGGCCTGCTCGGCTCGGCCCGGTCGTTCCGCCAGCGGTTCGCCCTGCCCATCGAACGGGACCGGGACGCCGAGGCCACCGAGCTGCTGCGCCGGGTCACGGGACCGTTCGTGCTGCGCCGGCTCAAGACCGACCGGTCGATCATCACCGACCTGCCCGACAAGATCGAGACCGTCGACCGCTGCCCCCTCACCCGCGAGCAGGTGACGCTCTACCAGGCCGTGGTCGACGACCTGCTGGCCGGGGCCGACGAGGCCGAGGGCATCACCCGGCGGGGCCTTGTCCTGGCCGGCCTCCTCCGCCTCAAGCAGGTGTGCAACCACCCCGCCCACCTGCTGGCCGACGGGTCGCCGCTGGCCGGCCGTTCCGGCAAGCTCACCCGGGTCGAGGAGCTCCTCGAGGAGATCCTGGCCGAGGGCGACAAGGTGCTGTGCTTCACCCAGTTCAAGGCCTGGGGCGAGCTCCTCCTCCCCCATCTGCAGCACCGCTTCGCCACCGAAGCCCTGTGGCTCCACGGCGGCGTGCGCCGCGCCGCCCGCGACGACATGGTGGCCCGCTTCGACGAGCCGGGCGGCCCGCAGCTGTTCCTCATCTCGATCAAGGCGGGCGGCACCGGGCTCAACCTCACCGCCGCCTCCCACGTCATCCACCTCGACCGGTGGTGGAACCCGGCCGTCGAGGACCAGGCCACCGACCGCGCCTACCGGATCGGCCAGCGCCGGAACGTGCAGGTCCACAAGCTGGTGACCACCGGCACCGTCGAGGAGCGCATCGACGAGATGATCACCGCCAAGAGGGACCTGGCCCAGCGGGTCGTCGGCACCGGCGAGGACTGGATCACCGGGCTCACCACCAGCCAGCTGCGCGACCTCGTCACCCTCCGAGCCAGCGACGTCGTCTGATGCCCCGACGGCGCTGGGACGACCCGTGGCAGCGCTACCCGGCGTCGGTGCCCCGACCGGCCGAAGGCGGCCTGGCCACCTCCCGCCAGCGCGGGCCCATGGCCGAGACCTGGTGGTCACGCCGGTTCGTCGAGGTGCTCGAGTCCTACGGCCTCGGCACCCGCATGCAACGAGGCCGCCGCTACGCCCGCACCGGCCAGGTCCTCAGCCTCGAGGTCCAAACGTCGGTGATCGCCGCCCAGGTCCAAGGCTCGCGCCGCACCCCCTACCTCGTCACCCTCACCCTGGCCGAGCCCACCGCCACCCAGTGGAAGGCCATCGACGAGGCCATGGGCGCCAAGGTCGGCTTCGTCGCCCGGCTCCTGGCCGGCGAGGTCTCCCCCGACCTCGAAGAGGTCTTCCTCGCCGCCGGCGTCTCCCTCTTCCCCGCCACCTGGCGGGACCTCCGGGCCGGATGCAGCTGCCCCGACTGGGAGAACCCCTGCAAGCACATCGCCGCCGTCCTCTACGTCCTGGCTGACCAGCTCGACACCGACCCCTGGCTCCTCCTCCGCTGGCGAGGCCGCAACCGCGACGAGATCCTCGAGCTCTTCAGTGGGAGTGGCGGCGCCGGCCCAGCCCCAGACGAGATCGCCTTCTGGTGGCCGTTCGCCCCCGGACCCCTGCCGCCACTCCCCGCCCCGCCGGGGACGTCGATCATCCAGCCGATCGACCCAGACACGCCCGACGCCGTGCTCGACCGGCTGGAAGCGCCCGACATCACCGTGGCCGGCCGCCCCCTCCGAGACGTCCTCCGCCCCGCCTACGACCAGCTGAGCACACCCGACGATCCGCACGGAGCCTCGTAAAACCCCGACGAGTCCATCGACGAACCAGCGCTCTTCGCTCGCCGCTCCGGGTCTTCCACCCGGGTTGCCCCGGTCTTCCGCCGGGTTCAGCGGCCGATACCATCAGGCTCGGAACCGGAAGGATCCGCACGGTGCGATGCCAGGCTGGGAGAGCGCACGTACGGGCAGGTGCGGCGCCGGGTCGCACGGCCAAGCCAACCGGCGCCTCGCCGACCGAAGCCGTGCTCCAGCGGCTGCAGCGGGCCCACATGCAGTCCTGGGACGTGCCGCCGCACCACCTGCTGCAGCTGGGGAGCGTCGTCGGCAACGGCGCTGTGCAGCGCGCCATCGCCGGTGGGCAGCCCACCCTGCGGATCGGCTCGAGGGTCGCCGCCGTGCGGGCGCTGCAGGAGGCCCTCGTGGCCGCCGGGGCCTCCCTGGGCGTCGACGGCATCTTCGGCGCCCAGACCCAGGCTGCGGTGATGGCGTTCCAGCGGGCGGCGGGCGTCTCGGCCGACGGCGTGGTCGGACCGATGACCTGGGGGAGGTTCGACTCCGGCGGCGTGCGGATCGGCCAGCCGGGCGCGGGAGGCGGCCACGCCCAGGGCACGCTGGCAACCTTGGCCTCGGCCAAACTTGCTGAGCTGTCCGCCCTGGTGAAGCAGGTGAAGGCGCGAGGCCCTCGTCCCGGGGCCGGCGTCGGCTACGACACCATCGTGAGCGGGATCTGGACCCGCGCCGTCCACGAGAAGTGGGTCTGAGCCAGGGGCAGCGCTTGCGGATCGGCCCCTCGGTGGAGCGGTTGCTGGCGGCAGGCGGCGAGAGGGCAAACTGAGTCGCGGCCCTCACGGGTCGATGCGACCGTCGAAGGCCGAGGCGGCGCCGGGTCGGGCGAGCTCGTAGACGGCGTAGCGCTGGCCGCCTTCGAACGTGAAGCTGGCGCAGGGGCCGTGGGGGATCTCGAGCTCGGTCAGCTCTACGCCGGCGGAGGCCAGGGCGGCGACCGAGGCCTGGTAGCTCCCGACCCGGTAGACCAGGATCGGACCGGGGCCGCTGAGGTGCCCGGCCAGCAGGACCTGTGGGCCTCCGCCGCCATCGAGGCGGAGGCAGGCGACGGTGGTGCCCATGGCCCGCACCCTCCACATGAGCGTGGCCCCGAGGCCGTCCACGTGGGACCGGATCGACCGGTCGACGTCGGCCGTCGGGACGTACACGAAGTCGAGCGAGCCGAACACGGCGGCGGTGGGGCGACGGTCGGGCGGGCGCTCGAACGCTCCCGCCCGGTCCGTCAGCCGATCAGCTCGGCCAGTGGCCGGACCAGCGACGCCGCAACCGTTCGGCGCTGGTGGCCACCGGGCCGTCGGCCGGGAGAAGCAACGACAGCGGTCCGGCTCCAGCCGGCATCCATCGTGCGCCGGCCAGCAGGAACAGCCCACCCACCGTGAGGAGGCCGACCGCCAGGGCCACCAGGTCGGCGACGCTGGCGCCTGTCTTGGGCAGCGTCGTCGCCGGTCCCTGCACCACCGTCGTGGTGGTGGTCGGGGGGTTCGCAGAGGCCGGAGGATTGAGGTTCTGGCCGATGGTCGTGGCCGGAACGATCGTCACCGTGGCGTCGTCGC
>JBKJUI010000048.1:0-7268 GCA_046590775.1 Acidimicrobiales bacterium | reverse complement strand
ACACGGTGCAAGCCGCCCCGACGTGGGGCATCACGTCGTCGACCGCAGCCGACCAGGTGCACCTGCTGCGACAGGTGGTGCTGGGCGAGGGCGGCATCCTCGACGCCGCCCACCGGGCCCCGCTCGTGCACGCCATGGGCTCGGTGGTGCCGAGCCAGCGCTGGGGCGTCACCGCCGGCGCTCCCCCCGGCACGGTCGTGCGGCAGAAGAACGGGTTCGCCGGCTCGGCCTGCTGCGCCTGGCGCGTGAACTCCGTCGGGGTCGTCGAGCACGTGGGCGGCCCTCTCGTCCTGGCCGTGC
The DNA here is from genome assembly GCA_046590775.1 of Acidimicrobiales bacterium. Taxonomy (GTDB): domain Bacteria; phylum Actinomycetota; class Acidimicrobiia; order Acidimicrobiales; family JAUJNH01; genus JAUJNH01. The sequence goes on along the minus strand of JBKJUI010000048.1, from coordinate 6,968 downwards.
TCTCCGACCGGTGGGCGTCGATGGCCCAGGGCATCCCGGCCATCGAGTCGGTGGCCCGCGCCGTCAACAACTCGGTGGCCCGCTTCCGCTCGACCGGCCTGGCCAGCGACGCCGCCCGCCGGGGCCACGTGGCGGCGCGAGCCGACGGGCAGGTGACCGCCACGGGCGGCCTCGCCCACCGCGGCGACCTGGTCGGCGTGACGCTTCGGGCACCGGTCACCGGCGTCGCCGTCACGCCGTCCGGCGACGGGTACTGGCTCGTGACGGCAGACGGCGGCGTCTTCGCCTTTGGCGGGGCCAGGTTCCTCGGGTCGATGGGCGGCCAGCGGCTGGAGCGCCCCGTGGTGGGGATGGCCGCAACCCCCTCCGGGAACGGCTACTGGCTCGTGGCCGCCGACGGCGGCATCTTCGCCTTTGGCGACGCCCTCTTCCGCGGATCGGCCGGGGGTGTCCCCCTGGTCTCACCCGTCGTCGGGATGGCACCCACCGAGTCCGGCGACGGCTACTGGCTCGCCGCAGCCGACGGCGGCGTCTTCGCCTTTGGCCTCGCCCCGTTCCAAGGCTCGATGGGCGGCCGGCCGCTCGTGAGCTCGGTCATGGCCCTGGCGGCATCGGCCAACGCCGGCTACGTGCTGCTGGCCGCCGACGGCGGCGTCTTCGCCTTCTCCACCCCGTTCCCCGGCTCCGCCGTCGCCCGCATCGGCGCCCCTGCGGCGGCGATCGCACCAACGTCAGCTGGCTACCGCATCCTGACCCAGGACGGCGCCATGCTCGAGCTCTAGCGACTGAACCAGCCGGCGACGTCGGCGATCATGTGGGTTGCGCCAGTGTCGTTGTAGATGGAGATCTGACCGCCCTCGCCGACCTTGGCGATCACCAGGTTCGGGGTGGTCTGGCCGGCGGCGAAGTTCAGGTTCGAGGCCAGCGGCCTCGACTCCCCGGTGGGGTACACGGTGACGAAGCCGCCGGACGTCGGCGAGGTCGCCGTGATGTTGAGGACGACAGCCCCGACGCCGGTCGCCGGGACCCCCCCGCGACCGGTGACCTTCAGGACGTCGACGCCGCCGGGGCCCACCGCTCCCTGCGCCGCCTCCTGACCGTCGATCGTGCTCTGCCCGGGGCGGGTGTCCATCAGCCGGGTCGGGGTCAGGGCGCGGTAGGTGGACGTGTTCGGGAACCAGCCGGCGACGTCAGCGATGAGGTGGGTGGAGGGGCTCTCGTTGTACAGCGTGACCTGGCCGCCGCTCCCGACCTTGGCCACGACCAGGTTCGCCACGGTCTGCCCGGCCACGAAGTTGAGGTTCGAGGCCAGGGGCCGGGACTCGCCGCTCGGGAACACGGTGACGAACCCGGGCCCGGACGGGGCCGTCACGGTGACGTTCAGGATCACCGCGCCCACGTCGTTCTCGGGCACGCCAGCTCGGCCCGTGACCTTGACCACCCGCACCCCACCGAGGGTCACAGGCCCAGGGGCCCCGTTGACGCCGTCGACGGTGAGCCCGGGCCGGGTGTCGAGCAGCCGGGCCGGGGTCAGGGGGGTGAAGGCAGCTGCCGAGGGGAACCAGCCGGTGACGTCGACGATGACGTGGGTGGATCCCGTGTCGTTGTAGATCGACACCTGGCCCAAAGCCCCCACCTTGGCCACCACCAGGTTCGGCACCGTCTGGCCGGGCCCGAAGTTGAGGTTCGACGCCAGCGGCCGAGCCTCGCCGGACGGGAACACCGTCAGGAACCCGCCTGATGTGGGTGCTGTGGCGGTGATGTTCAGGACCACCGCCTTGACCCCGGTCTCGGGGACCCCGCCCCGGCCCGTGACGTTGAGCATCAGGGCCACACCGGGGCCGACGGGCCCGATGCCCTCCGCCTGCCGATCGATCGTCATCTGCCCCGGGCGGGTGTCCATCAGGCGGGCCGGCGTCACCGCCTTGTACGCGTTCGGGTCGGGCTCAGCAGGCGGGACCACGGTGAAGGCGGCCGTCGTGTCGTACTGCAGCTGGGTCCCGCGGTCGTCGTTGCAGTCGATGATGACCTTGTAGGTGCCCTGGGGGAACGTCGTCAGGACCTCGAGCTTGCTGAACTTGGAGGCGGTGACGCTCCACGCCCCGGTCATGCCGGTCCTGGCCCCGAAGCGGAACTCGTCGGCGCCGCCGCCGGCCGTCACGATGACGCCACCCGACCGGCAGTTGTCGATCGCCGGCCCCGAGATGGTGAGCGGCTCGTCCTGGCGCACCAACGAAGGGGATGCCACCACCCCTTCGATCAGGGGCAGGGCGGTGGCCGGGCTCATCCCGACAGACAGCGGTGCCAGCACCATGACGACCAGAAGAAGACGCCTCGCGCTGCGCATCACCCGAGGGTAGTGCCCAACCTCAACCGTTCCTGAACACTCGGCACCGTTGCCACGGTCGGTACGGTCGGGTCGTGCCGGACGTCGCCGAGGCCCTCGCCCGGGTCGTCGCCCAGCTGCCGGGTGGCGGCGAGCCCCGTCCCGGCCAGGTGGACATGGCCCTGGCCGTCGCCCGGGCCGTGGCCGGGCAGCGCCACCTCGTGGTGCAGGCGGGCACCGGCACGGGGAAGAGCCTCGGCTACCTCGTGCCCTGCATCGTGACCGGCCAGCGCACCGTCGTGGCCACCGCCACGAAGGCACTGCAGGACCAGCTGGCCGGCAAGGACCTGCCCTTCCTGGCCGAGCACCTCGACCAGCCGTTCGAGGTCGCCGTCCTGAAGGGTCGCAGCAACTACCTGTGCCGCCAGCGGCTGGCCGAGGTGTTCCCGGGCGGCGACGAGGCCGGCCAGCAGCCGAGCCTCGACCTCGACGCCGGCGCCGTCTCCGGGCTCGGCGAGGAGCTGCACCTGCTTCGGGCCTGGGCCGCCACCAGTCCCACCGGTGACCGGGCCGAGCTGGACTTCGAGCCCAGGCCGCGCGCCTGGTCGCAGCTGAGCGTCACCGCCGTCGAGTGCCCGGGCGCGGCGAAGTGCCCGAAGGGTGACGTCTGCTTCGCCGAGACAGCCCGCAAGCGTGCCGCCGAGGCCGACGTCATCGTGGTGAACACGGCCCTCTACGGCATGCACCTGGCCTCGGGCGGGCACCTCCTCCCCGATCACGACGTCGTCGTGTTCGACGAGGCCCACGAGCTCGAGGACGTGGCCGCCACCGCCCTCGGGCTCGAGCTGTCAGCCGGCCGCTTCGAGGCCCTGGGCCGGCTGGCCGGCGGGGTGGTCGGCCCGGACGACGCCGGGGTCGCCCGATCGGTGGCCGAGGCCGGGGAGACGATCAGCGACATCCTGGAGCGGATGGTCGGAGAGGCCGTCGTCGGGGGGCCCGACGGCCTGGCCGACGGATCGCTGGCCGCGGCGCTCGCTCTCACCGACGGCCGGCTGCGGGCCCTGCAGCAGGCCCTGAAGCGAACCGACTCCGCTGACGGCACCGAGGCCACGGCCCGCAAGTCACGCGCCCAGCAGGCCGCAGGCCACCTCGTCGGCGACGTGGCCATGGTGGTGGCCCTGCCCGAGAGCCACGTCGCCTGGGTCGAGCGGGGGGCGGGGCAGCGCCAGCCCGTGCTCCGCGTGGCCGCGGTCGACGTGGGCGCCATCCTGGCCCGCCAGCTGTGGGGCGAGGTCTCCGCCGTGCTGACGAGCGCCACCATCCCGCCCGGCATCGTCACCCGCCTCGGCCTCCCGCCCGGGCTCACCGACGTGCTCGACGTCGGCAGCCCCTTCGAGCACCGCGTCCAGGGCCTCCTCTACGTGCCGAAGCACCTGCCCGACCCCCGCCGGCCAGGGGCCGACGAGGCCATGGCCGAGGAGCTCGGGTGGCTGATCCGGGTGGCCGGCGGCCGGACGCTGGCCCTGTTCACGTCGTTCCGCCGCATGGAGCTGGCCGCCACCCTCCTCGAGGGCACCCTGCCCGGCCCGCTGCTGCGCCAGGGCGACCTGCCGAAGCCCGCCCTGGTGGCCGCCTTCGCCGGCGACGAGTCGGCCAGCCTGTTCGCCACGATGGGCTTCTGGCAGGGAATCGACGTGCCGGGGAGGACCCTGTCGGTGGTGGCCATCGACCGCCTGCCGTTCCCCCGGCCTGACGAGCCCCTGTGGAAGGCCCGCAGGGAACGGGCGGGCGGGCGGGCTTTCGCGCTCGTCGACGTCCCCCGGGCCGCCACCCTGCTCGCCCAGGGCGCGGGACGACTGCTGCGCACCGCCGCCGACCGGGGCGTGGTGGCCGTCCTCGACCCCCGTCTGGCCCGCGCCGGCTACCGCGGCGACGTGCTGCTGCCGATGCCTCCGCTCAAGCGGTCGGTGTCCCGGGACGAGGTGGCAGCCTTCCTCAGCGACCTGCCGAAGATCGGCTGAGCCGATCAGGCGTCGTCGGCGTCGTCGTCGTCGACCTCGATCTCGGCGGCGTAGGTGCGGGAGGCGGCGTCGGCCACCTCGTGGGGGTAGCCCAGCTTCCGCAGCCGGGCGTACTCGCGCTCCTGGGCGTTGGTGGCGCCGCCGGTCATGTCGCTCACGTGCTTCACGGCCGGACCCAGCTCGCCCAGCAGGCCCACGAGGTCGGGCAGGCCGTTGACCACGACGGCCTCGCCTCCCTCGCCCAGCGTGACGATGAGGGCGTACCCGGGGTTCTCGCCGCTCTTCGGGTACACCTCGGCGGCGAAGCTGTCGCTGTCGAGGTCACCCATGCGGATGGCGGGGTCGGGCTCGTAGCCGTTGCTGCGCAGCTCCTCGCGCCACCCCCAGTCGTCGTCGGACTTCCAGTCGCTGGTGACGTCGGTCCAGACGCCCTTCTGGTACTTCCACGCCGCGGTGCCCATCGCCGCGACCCTAATGGGCCTGACTCGCGCCCCACCGCGAGCGGGGCTGGCACGATGTGGGCGATGACCGCGCCGCTGCTGTTCGCCGACCGGCCCGATGACGTCAACCGGGTTCGGGACGCCTTCGACCAGGCCGGGTACACGGCCGAGAACGTGCAGGAGGCGGTGGGCAAGGACGGCTTCACGTTCCTCTCTCGGGGCGAGCTCGCCCCGGTGCTGCGGCGGACGCAGGGTGGCTCGCCGCTCGAGACCCTCATCCGCCTCTTCCTGTGCGGTGTGCCCGTCGAGGTCGCCGCCGCCGAGCGGGCCCTCGCCCCGCTCGCCGTGGCCGACTGGGCGGCGGCGGGGATGGTGCTCGTCGACGGCCCCACCGTCGTGGGGCTCCTGAAGCTGCGACCGTTCCTGCTCCAGGGCAACCACTGGGTGCTTCCCTACGACTCGAACCGGCGGGACGACCACGTGGCCGACTACGTCATCGGCATCGGGGCGGCGTCGATGACCCTGGCCGGCATGACCGTGCGCTCCCCTACCAGCCGCGGCCTCGACCTCGGGACCGGCTCGGGCATCCAGGCGCTGTACGCCAGCGCCCACGCCGGTCACGTCGTGGCCACCGACCGAAACCAGCGGGCGGTGGACTTCGCCGCCTTCACGATGGCGCTGAACTCGATCGGCAACGTCGAGGCCCGCCAGGGCGACCTCTTCGCGCCGGTGGCCGGAGAGCGGTTCGGGCTGATCGTCTCCAACCCGCCGTTCGTCATCTCGCCCGACGCCCGCTTCGACTACCGCGACAGCGGGCTCCCGGGCGACGAGATCTGCCGGCGGATCGTGACCGAGGCCCCCGCCCACCTGGAGGACGGCGGCTGGTGCCAGCTCCTGGCCAACTGGGCACACATCGCCGGGATCGACTGGCGGGAGCGGCTGGGCGGCTGGGTCGAGGGAACGGGCTGCGACGCCTGGGTCATCCAGCGCGACGTCCAGGACGTCGAGACCTACGCCTCCACCTGGATCCGCCACGACGAGAGCGACCCGCACCAGACCGGGAGGGCGTTCGACGCCTGGATGGACCACTACGAGCGCACCGGGACCGAGGCGGTCGGCTTCGGGCTCATCACGCTCCGGCGCACGACGAACCCCAGGCCGTGGCAGCGCGTCGAGGAGCTGTTCCAGGACTTCACCCTGCCGTGCGGCGACGCCATCGCCGCCACGTTCGACCGCGCCGTCTGGATGGCGTCGCTGGGCGACGACGACCGGTCGCTCCTCGACGCCCGGCTCGCCGTGCACGCCGACGTCCGCCTGCAGGAGCGCCGCCAGGCGGCGGCCGGCCGCTGGGTCCTCGAGGAGGCGCGGCTGCAATGCACCTCGGGCCTGGGCTACGTCGGCTCGACCGACCTCCCCGGCGCCGGGCTCGTGGCAGGGTGCGACGGGGCTACCCCTCTCGGCGAGCTCGTGCAGCGGCTGGCCGACGCCATCGGGGCGGCGCCCGAGGAGGTCACGCCGCAGGTGCTGCCCATCGTGCGGCGCCTGATCGAGCAGGGCTTCCTGACCGCGGCGACCGGCTCCTGAGCTCGGTCAGATCTTGACGTTGGCCTTGACGTCGTAGCTGCCCACGACCGGCTTCGAGGGCGACCCGTCGGCGTTGAGCTGGCTGACGCTCATCTCGATCTTGGAGAAGCTCAGCGAGAACTGGTCGTTCGGGAGGCCGTCGTCGCCGGCATCGGTGCCGCCGACCTGGTAGCTGCTGACGAGGATCTCCTCGAGCCTGATCTTGAGGTACTCGACGGCGCGCTCACCCGACTTGCGCACCGTGAGTGTCGCCTTCTTGAAGTGTTCACCGGTGGCCGTGGCCACGAACAGCGGCGGCGACTGGATGCCGGTCTTCGCCACGAAGTGGAAGTCCTGCACCGAGACCTTCCCGGCCCCCCCGCCGCCACCACCCCCGCTGAGGCCGCCCGTCTGGCTCAGGCCCCACGAGAAGCTCTGGACCTCGATCTCGCCCCTGTGCTTCTCATCGACGCTCTCGCCCTCGATGCCATCGAGCTTCAAGAAGTAGTCGGCCTGAGCCACGTTGTCCTCCCGCCGCGTTCGTTGCGAACGCTCTGCGGCGCAGGGTACCGGGGCGGCACCGCCAGCGCCAGGGATCGCGGTCAGTTCTCCCTAATG
>JBKJUI010000446.1:0-3338 GCA_046590775.1 Acidimicrobiales bacterium | reverse complement strand
GCAGTCGGTCGGGTACTCACGCGCCGGACGGTCAGCGTCTGATAGGCGCCCTCGGTGGGCAGTCCGCGTGGAGCCCCGAACTGGATGCGGCCGAGTGGCTCGACGCCGCCACCGGCCCGGCTGTTGAGCGCCGCGTTGGGTGGGCATCGGGGGGCGCGTAGCGGTCAGGCTGGGTGAGGACGGCGGCGCCAGGGTGAGCACGGCGGCGGCCGCGTGTGGTCGGGTGGCGTGGGTCGGTCGTGTCGGGGAGGGTGGGTTCTCGAACGCGCAAGGACCCCCGCGCCCTGTCTCTGGTCGGAGTCAGCGAGGGGGCCCTTGTTGACGAAGCCCGGAGGCGTCGCGGTGCTCATGGTAGAGGTCGATCCGGTTGGGGTCGAGGCGAATCTGGTCGGCGGCCGGTTGGTGTGCCCGGACTGCGGGGCGAGGTTGGCGCCGTGGGGCAAAGGCCGGGACCGGGAGCTGCGGAGCCGGGCGGGGGACCGCCGGTTCCGTCCCCGGCGGAGCATCTGCACTGGTTGCGGAACGACGCACGTGTTGCTGCCTGACGACAGCCTGCTGCGCCGGCGTGACGCAGTGGCCGACATCGGCGGCGCGGCGGCCGCTCACGCAGCCGGGGCGGGACACCGCCGGATCGCCAAGCACCTTGGCCGGGAGCGGGGCACGGTGCGGGGCTGGCTGCGACGTTTCGAGGTGCTGGCTGGGCGGGTGCGGGAGCATTTCACGCGTTGGGCGGTGGCGTTGGACCCGATGCTCGGGCCGATCCGGCCGGCCGGGTCTGGGTTCGCGGATGCGGTCGAGGCGGTCGGTGTGGCGGCGGCGGCCGCGGTGCGCCGACTGGGGCCGTGCGAGCCGTGGCGTTTCGCGTCGGCGGCCACGGGCGGGAGGTTGTTGTCCAACACCAGCCGCCCCTGGCCGGGGCCGCCCTGATCGTTCAAGTTCGCCTCCATCCGTCACGTCACCTTGGAGGCGCACACGATGAACGACCGTCAACGAGAGGTCGCCCTGTTTCGCTACTCACTGATCCGGGAGGCCGCCGACCCCGAGCTGTCGCACGCCGAGCGGGGCGAGCTCGTCCGGGAGGTGGCGGCCCGAGACCACACCGGGCCCGGGGGGCGGCGGGTGCGGGTGGCCCGCAACACCGTGGACCGCTGGATCCGCACCTACCGGGCCGGCGGGTTCGAGGCCCTGGCCCCGGGTGTTCGCTCCTGCGAACCGGTCACCCCCCAAGCCCAGCTCGAGCTGGCCGAACAGTTGAAGAGGGAGGCGCCTCGCCGCACCGCCGCCCAAGTGGCCGAGATCATCCGGGCCGCCGAGGGCTGCGGTCCGTCGGCCCGCACCGTGCAGCGCCTGTTCGCCCGTCTCGGCCTGAACGTGCGCCCCGACGGCACACCGGCCCAGGCGTTCAGCCGGTTCGAGGCGGCCCACCCGAACGACCTGTGGACCGGCGACGCCCTCCACGGCCCCAAGGTCGGCGGCCGCAAGACCTACCTGTTCGCGTTCATCGATGACCGCTCCCGGGTCCTGGTCGGCTACCGGTGGGGGCATTCGGAGGACACCGTCCGCCTGGAAGCGGCGTTGCGTGCCGCGCTGGCCGCACGCGGCGTTCCCCGGGCGGTGTATGTCGACAACGGCTCCGCCTTCGTCAGCTCGCAGCTGCTGCGGGCCATGGCCACCCTGGGGATCCGCCTCGTTCACAGCCGACCGCGGCGGCCGCAGGGCCGGGGGAAGATCGAAAGGTTCTTCGCCACCGTTCGCATCCAGTTCCTCGTCGAGATCGACGCCCGGGGCGTCGCCGATCTGGGCGAGCTCAACCGCCTGTTCGCCGCCTGGGTCGAGACCGTCTACCACCGCCGGGCCCACACCGAGACCGGGCAGGCACCCATCGACCGGCTCCTGGCCGGCCCGCCCCCCACGCTCCCCGCCCCGGCGTTGCTGCACGAGGCGTTCCTGTGGTCCGAGACCCGCACCGTGACCAAGGTCGCCACCATCTCCCTACACGGCAACACCTTCGAAGTCGACGCCGCTCTCGTCGGCCACCGCGTCGAGGTGATCTTCGACCCGTTCGACCTCGAAGCTGTCCAGATCCGCTTCCAAAAACGGGAGATGGGCGCCGGCGTGCCCGTCAAGATCAGCCGCCACTCCCACCCCAAAGCCCCCCTCGAGCCGACCGCGGCACCGGCACCCCCAACAGGCATCGACTACCTCGGGCTCATCGCCCGCCGCCACGAAGCCGAGCTGTCGCGACCGATCAGCTACACCCAGCTCTCCCGGCCCGACGAGCCGCCACCCCAACCCGACCCCGACAGCGTGACCGGCAACCAACAAGACGCGACCGAGGGGGTCGGATCATGACCATCGACCGTCTCCGAGCCCACTGGGGCCTGACCCGCATGCCGTTCGGGAAGAACCTGGCCCCCTCCATGCTCCACACCCACCGATCCCACGCCGAAGCCACCGCCCGGATCGGATGGTGCATCGACGAACAAGTCCTCGGCGTCGTCACCGGCGAGGTCGGCGCCGGGAAAACGGTCGCCGCCAGAGCCGCTATCGCCGCTCTCGACACCAGCCGCCACAGCATCATCTACGTCGGGAACCCCGCCATCGGCGCCCGCGGCCTCTACGCCGCGATCGTCACCGCGCTCGGCGGAACACCCCGTTTTCACAAGGCTTCTCTGATTCCGCAGACCACCGACGCGCTCGCCGCCGAAGCCAACGAGCGGGGCAAACGGGTCGTGTTGATCCTCGACGAAGCCCACCTCCTCGACGGTGACCAACTCGAAGAGCTGAGGCTCCTCACGAGTGCCGACATGGACTCGCGGTCACCGGGCGCCGTGCTGCTCATCGGCCAACCCACCCTCCGCCGGCGGATCAAGCTCGGCGCCTTCGCCGCCCTCGACCAGCGCATCGCCCTCCGCTACGCCATGACCGGCATGGACCCCGCCGAGACCGGCGGCTACATCGGCCACCACCTCAAACTCGCCGGCCGAGCCGACACCCTGTTCTCCGACGACGCCATCACCCTCATCCACCAAGTCTCACGCGGCATGCCCCGAGCGGTGAACAACCTCGCCGTCCAAGCCCTCATCGCCGCCTTCGCCGACAACAAGCCATCGTCGACGAGTCCTCCACCCGAGCCGCCGTCACCGAAGTCACCGCCGACTAGAACCGCCCGCACCCATGGCGACCACCAACAGCGACACGCGGCCATCCACACGTCTTCATCCTGCGTGTCACCACCATGCTCATCCAGCGTGGCGGCCGACACGAACAGGGCCGGCACCGTGGTCTCGGGCGGGTGTTGACAGGCATCGGCACAGCGGGCTCCTCAACATCTGCCG
>JBKJUI010000218.1:0-3062 GCA_046590775.1 Acidimicrobiales bacterium | reverse complement strand
CCGCGAGCCGCCTCCAACTCGGCCAGCAGCTGCTTGAACCACAGCTCGTACACCTGGTGGATGACGATGAACAGCAGCTCGTCGTGCTCGTCCGTGAGAGTCCTCTGCAGGCCCAGGAGCGCCGGCACCTGGAGGTAGGACGCGTAATCGAGCCGACCGCCCTCCTCGCCGAACCGGGCATCGAAGGTCACGATGCCAATGTACGCACCGACTCAGGACTCGGAGTTGGGTGACGCCCCTCGGGGTTCGTCGGCCCGGCCCTTCGGTTCCTCCCAATCCTCCTGGCGACCCAGCGCGGTGATGTCGAGGAAGTAGTACGAGCCGCCCAGCGACTCGGCTCCGTCTCGGCGTGCCGTTCCCCTCGGCGACGCCGATGACCAAGGCCTATGACCCGCCGTTGATGCACCGATCTGCCGGGGCTGCAACAAGCGTGAACCGGCAGTCGGTGCCGTGGGCGTGGAAGCCCTCAGCGGGCTGGTGCTAGGCCGTGCGACCCGACACGGGTGGACCTTCGGCCCTGGTCCGGCGGCCCACGACGTGCCAGGCTCAACCTAGGGACCCGCATACGCCTCGGGCCACCGGACACGAAGGGAGCACACGATGAAGCTGGTCGACGTGCATGGAAAGGACCCAGTTGTGATCCCCTCGGGCGGCACCATCGTCGAGGCGGCCGAGCTCATGGACCAGAAGGCCGTCGGGTCGGTCATGGTCATGGATGGCGAGCGCCTCGTGGGGATCGCCACGGACCGCGACCTCGTCGTCCGGGCCGTCGCCCGCCGGGTGCCGATCGACGCCAGGATCGACTCGGTCATGACGACCAACGTCGTGACGATCGACGGCGAGGCCGACGTGCGGGACGCCTGCCGGCTCTTCGCCGAGCACCCCATCCGCCGCCTCCCTGTGATGTCCGGGGACACGGTGGTCGGATTGATCATCGTCGACGACCTCACCCTCATCCTGGTCAACGACCTGGCGGACGCCACCCGCCCGATGGTGGCCGAAGCCCTCTTCGGCCACCCCGAACCCGGCCTGCCGGTCAGGGTGTAGCGCCTAATTCAGGCGATCCGTTCGTCGTCAGGCGGCACCGATACCCGCCACTCGGCCATGCTGCCAACCGGCGACGCAGGCCGCAGCTCGAAGGTGCCGCCATGGCGCCCGGCCCTCGCTCGCAGGTTCCGCAGACCGTTGCCGACCTCGGCACCGAAGCGCGGCCCGATACCCGTCGTCGGTCACCCCGACGACGATCTCCGCCGCCGCGAGAGCAGGACAACGACCTGGGTGCCACGGGCGCAGAGAACTCGGTCCCGAGCCTTTGGTGACCTTGGGCCCTTCACCGCTGGCCGTCGGGACGTGCAGGCTGCAAGGAGTGACCCGAGGAGGATCCGTGCGACAGCCTGAACGTGAGCCGCGGCCCTTGCGGTCGCACCAGTCCGGGCCGGCGCCTGGTCCGCAGGGACGAAGGCCACCGAGCCGGGCGCAGAGCTGGGTCCGCCTGGTCTGGATCGTCGGCACGGCCCTGGCGCTGCTGCTGCTCCTCAACATTGACACCCGCCCCAGACTCACCTCCCTCAACTACTCCGACTGGAAGGAGCAGGTGAGGACCGACCGCGTCAGGTCGGCGGCCATCGACCCGTCGGGACGGGTCACCGGCGATCTGGTGAACAAGGAGCGCTACACGTCCCGGATCCCGGTGGCAGTGAAGGACGACGGGCTCATGGCGCTGCTCGCCGAGCACAAGGTGGTGCTGCACGGCAAGTCGGACGCAACCAGCGTCGTGGCCGTGATCATCGGCCTCCTGCCGTTCGTGTTCCTGTTCGGCATGTTGCTGTGGTTCAGCCGCCGCGCTACCCGCAGCGCTGGGCTCATGACGGGCTTCGGGGCCTCCAAAGCGAAGATCTACACCGAGGAGCGGCCGACGACGCGGTTCTCCGACGTGGCGGGCTACGAGGGTGCGAAGCGGGAGGTGGGCGAGATCATCGACTTCCTCCGTGACCCGGAGCGGTACAAGGCTGCCGGGGCGACCGGTCCCCGAGGGGTCCTGATGGTGGGGCCCCCGGCACCGGGAAGACCCTCCTGGCGAGGGCTGTGGCCGGCGAGGCGAAGGTGCCGTTCCTGGTGCTCACGGGGTCGAGCTTCGTCGAGATGTTCGTCGGGGTGGGGGCCGCCCGGGTCAGGGACCTCTTCGCCACGGCCCGAAAGCAGGCCCCCGTCATCATCTTCATCGACGAGATCGACGCGCTCGGTGAGAGGCGTGGCGGACGCCTGATGTCGAACGACGAGCGGGAGCAGACGCTGAACCAGCTGCTCTCGGAGATGGACGGGTTCGACCCGGCAACCGGGGTGGTAGTGCTGGCGGCGACAAACCGGCCCGGGCTGCTCGACCCCGCTCTCCTCCGGCCCGGCCGGTTCGATCGCCAGGTGGAGATCCCGCTGCCCAACGCCGCGGAACGGGCCGCGATCCTCCGCGTCCACGCGAAGAGCAAGCATCTCGGACCGGACATCGATGTCGAACTCGTCGCCCGAGGGATGCCGGGCTTCAGCGGCGCCGACCTGGCCAACGTCCTCAACGAGGCGGCCATCGTCGCCGTCCGCGACGGCCGGACGGTCATCAGCGGCGCCGACCTGGACGAGGCTCGAGACCGGATCCTGCTCGGCCGGCGGGACGGGACGAACGCTCTCCTGCCGGACGAGAAACGGTCGGTCGCCGTCCACGAGGCGGGGCACGCCCTCGTGGCCGCGCTTGCCGAGCACGCCGACCCAGTCGCCAAGGTGACGATCCTGCCCCGTGGTGCAGCCCTCGGCCTCACCGAGCAGCTGCCTGTCGACGAGCGGCACCTCTACTCGGAGAGCTACCTGCAGGATGCGCTGGCGGTGCGGATGGGTGGTCGGGCGGCCGAGATGGTGGTTGCGGATGAGGTGTCGACGGGGGCAGCGAACGACCTCGCCTCCGCCACGCAGATCGCCGGGCGCATGGTGCGCGAGTACGGCATGAGCAAGAGGCTCGGGCCGCTGGGATTCACCTCGGCGAACACCTACCTCGGCGACGACGGCCTCATCGGGCG
>JBKJUI010000183.1:0-5210 GCA_046590775.1 Acidimicrobiales bacterium | reverse complement strand
CTCGAGGGGAGCGGCGAGGTGGTCGAGTTCCACAACCCCTCCGAGATGCCCGACATCCACAAGGTCGAGGCCGTCGAGGAGCCGATGCTGCGCATCTCGATCCTGCTCCCGGCCGACTACACCGGGACGGTGATGGACCTGGCCCAGAGCCGGCGGGGCGAGATGGTGCGCATGGAGTACCTGTCGACCGAACGGCTCGAGATCGTGTACCGGATCCCGCTCGGCGAGGTGGTGGTCGACTTCTTCGACGCCCTGAAGAGCCGGACCAAGGGCTATGCCTCGCTCGACTACGAGCCCGACGGCTACGCCGCGGCCGACCTGGTGAAGCTCGACATCCTGCTGAACGGCCAGCCGGTCGACGCCTTCTCCGCCGTGCTGCACCGCGACAAGGCCCAGGCCCACGGGCGGGCCATGGCCGAGAAGCTGCGCGAGCTCATCCCCCGCCAGATGTTCGACGTGCCGATCCAGGCCGCCATCGGGGGCCGCATCGTCGCCCGCGAGACCGTCAAGGCCAAGCGCAAGGACGTCCTGGCCAAGTGCTACGGCGGCGACATCACCCGCAAGCGCAAGCTCCTGGACAAGCAGAAGGAGGGCAAGAAGAAGATGAAGTCGATCGGCCGGGTCGAGGTCCCCCAGGAGGCGTTCGTCGCCGCCCTCCGCCTCGATGACTGACCGGGTGGTATGTGTGCTGAACACCTATTGCGACCGTTTAGGAAGCTTTTGCTAAGGTCCGTGTCGGCCGTTCCACCCGGGGACGCCAAACGGGGGGAATCTCTTTCATGAGACGTGTGTTTGGTGTCGTGGTCCTGCTGGCGATGACGGTGACCGGAATGGCCACCTCAGTGCCAAAGGCGCTCGCCGCCGTGGTGGGGGAGATCACCGAATACCCCGTCGCCTCTGGCGGCGGGCTCAACCGGATCACCACCGGCCCGGACGGCAACCTGTGGTTCACCGAGAGCGGCATCGGCAAGATCGGGCGCATGACCCCGGCGACCTCGGCGACCCCCGGTGTCGTGACCGAGTTCACCATCCCCACCCCGGACAGCAGCCCGATCGACATCACGACCGGACCCGACGGCGCCCTGTGGTTCACCGAGTTCGCCGGCCGGATCGGCCGGATCACCACGGCTGGTCAGATCACCGAGTACCCCATCGCCCCGCGCAAGGCCAACGACAAGGGCGTGAAGCCGAAGGACCAGGTCCACGCCTTCGGCATCACCACGGGCTCGGACGGTGCGCTCTGGTTCATCACGAACTGCTGTGACCCGGGAAACCCGCTGGTGAGCAGCATCGGCCGGATCACCACGGCGGGCGAGATCACCCTCTTCCCGGTTCCGGCGGACACCTCGCCGGCGGTCGGCATCACCTCGGGCCCCGATGGCAACCTCTGGTACCCGGCCACCAACACCGTGTGCAGCAACAAGAACCTGCCCTGCTCGACACGCGTCGAGGGGCGGATCCAGCGGATGACCACGAGTGGCGTCGTCACCGGCGACTTCGTCATCCCCACCCCGTACAGCGACCCGAGCCGCATCGTGACCGGACCCGACGGCAACCTGTGGTTCACCGAGCAGGGCTCGATCGGCGCCAACGGCTGCTGCGAGTCGACGCTGCCGGCGCCAGGGAAGATCGGGCGCATCACCCCGGCTGGCGTGATCACCGAGTTCCCGACGCCGCCGAACGTCGAGGGCAGCACCAACACCAACCCGGCGGGAATCGCCGTCGGCCCTGACGGCAACATCTGGTGGACCGAGTACTCGTTCACCACCCGGCCCCGCGACGCCGAGCCCGGCGGCCGGCTCCACGGTGCCAACCGGATCGGGCGCATCAGCCCCACCACCTTCGCCATGACTGAGTTCCCCATCCCGACGCCGAACGCCCGCGCCGACGGCATCACCGCCGGCCCCCCCGGCGACGGCGGTGTCTACTTCACCGAGAGCCCGGCCAACTTCTCGCTCTCGGCCGTAGGTCGCATCCAGGCCGTCTGAACTCGGGCGGGGAAGACCTTCGGCGGCCGGCGGGGCCGTCGGGGGGACACCCGATCGAAGCCTTTCGCAGGAGAAGATCTGCCTGTTCGGGCACCGCTTGCGGCTCATACTGACCGAATGCCGGGCACTGCAGCTGGCCGATGAGCACGACCGCGAAGCAGGGCCCGGCAGCCCGGGAGGCCGCGGCGCAGGCGACGCCGGCGGCGGCCGTCGCCGCCCTCCAGGGAGCGGCCGGCAATCGGGCCGTCCAGCAGCTGGTGGCCGCTGGTGGCCGGCCGCCGGTCCAGCGAGATCTGGTCGGTGACACCCGGCGGAGCCTGCGCACTCCGCTGACGCAGGCCAGCGCCCAGCTGATCCTGGTGATGATGTACACCTCCGACGAGGCGACCCTTGTCCGGGCCTGTCGGCTCGTCACCGCTGCCCAGTGGCTCGAGATCATCCGCCTGGTGCCGGACGGGTTGTCGCCGGCCGAGGGCTCCGCCCGCATCATCTGGGCCCGCACCCGCAACGCCAGCGTCTTCGACATGCTGGCGCAGATCCCCGAGTCCAACGTCCAGTCGTTCATGCGGTGGCTGGGGGAGGCCAACCGGCGTCGCCTCGCCGCCGCCGTCACCCACGCCATGGTCACCACCGACCAGCGCCGGCGAGCGGTGCGGGCGATGTTCGACGCGACGCCGGACGGCGAGTTCCGCACGCTCGTCGCCGTCTTCACGGCCCGCTTCCGGGTGCGACCCACCGGCGGTGGCGACTCGCCGCGGCCCTTCACCGCCCCCGCCGTGCGGCGGCTCTACAACCTCTTCCAGGCCCTTCCAGAGGGCGCAGTGGCCGACAACCCCAGCTTCGGGTCGCTCGGACGGGAGCGGGGGCGCGACGGCTCGGGGTACTACGTCGACTCCTCGGGTGCCGTCGTCATCTCCTACACCCGCCTCACCGAGCGGTGGGACCGCACCGACGCCACGGCCGGACGTGTGTCGAGCGGGCGCGGGATGGGGGTCAACAACGCCCTCACGGGCCAGAACGTCTTCGACAGCGTCGTCCGCCACGAGGTCGGCCACGCCGTCGACAACCGCCTGAACCTGAACGCCACATACTGCGTGGGCACCGGGAACGCCCGGGGAGGGGCGTGGGTGCGCCAGGCCACGGCCACCATGGCCAACGACATCGTCACGGCCTCTGGCGGCTTCATCAACGGCCTGCCGGCTGCTCGTCGCACCGCCGTCGTCAGCGCCGTGCAGTGGTGCGTCACCAACCGCCAGCCCGATCGCATCCGGGCCCGGGTCACCGCCGCCCTGGCCATCGTTCCGTTGGCCCAGCGCCCGGCCGCCATCACCGCGGCGATGGCCGACCCGGCGGTGGCCGCTCTCCAGATCGCCTTCTCGGACAAGACGCCGGGCAACCCGTGGTACCGCAGCCAGGACGACGGCGGCTCGCCGGTCGGGGCGCGGATCTTCCAGGAGGCCTATCCGGGCGAGTGGTGGAGCTACGCCAGCGCGGCGCGAGCCAGGAAGGTGTCGCAGTACCAGTTCCGCTCGCCGTACGAGTGGATCGCCGAGGCCTACAACGCCTACTACGCCCCACCGACCCGGGGCAGCGTGCTGAGGAGCCGCGACGCCGCCACCACGACCTGGTTCGACACGAGCGTCCACACCGCCACCGCCGGCATCAGCGGGGCGCGCGAGCAGGCGCCGCCGGCGGCCGGCTCCGGCCCGGGCTTCAGCTGATGGCGGCCCACCCCGCCGATCCTGATGTCGTGCGTGACGCAGTGGCCGTCCGGGTGGAGGCGGCCCCCGGCGAGGTGCTGGTCGAGCTGACCGAGGCCGACGTGCCGGGGCTGACCGTCTTCACCGCCCACATCGGGCGGCGGTCCACCGCCGGGGTGTGGGACGGCACTGTCGTCGAGCTCGATCCCGAGCTCGCCGTCCAGCGGGTGGCCGACGCCTGGGGCTACGGGCCGGATCGGGGCGTCCCGGCCGTCGAGGTGGCCGAGGTCATCGGCGTCCTCGAGGGCCACCCGGGCGCGGCGTTCCTCGACCAGGAGGCGCTCGAGCTCGGCGGCGACCCGAGCACGATGCACGTGCCCGAGGAGGTTGTGGTCGACGGCGCCCCCGGGGTGCGGTTCTGGAACGGCAGCTCCCGCCTGTCGCCCTACCGCTGCACCTTCCTCGTGCACGACGGGGGGAAGGCCGAGGCCCGGCGGGGGTGAGCG
The DNA here is from genome assembly GCA_046590775.1 of Acidimicrobiales bacterium. GTDB lineage: Bacteria > Actinomycetota > Acidimicrobiia > Acidimicrobiales > JAUJNH01 > JAUJNH01. The sequence continues at coordinate 1,016 of JBKJUI010000183.1, read as the reverse complement.
TCTACCAGGACCGTGAGCTGGCCTGCCCCCGCTGCGGGGCGGTGCTGCGCCGGTCGGTGTGCGTCAGCCTCAACGGAAACCGGGTCCCGGCGGTGATCGACGAGATCCGGGCCGGGAGGTTCCAGCGGTTCCCGTGTGACGGCTGCGGGCAGGTGATCGTCGCCGACGGCCCGCTCATCTACACCGACTTCGAGCGCCGGCACTGGGTGGGGTGCTTCCCGCGCACGGCGGAGGGGGCCTGGCGGCTGCTCGAGCACCAGCCGGCCGAGTCGTTCCGGCGGGCGATGGTGGACCACGCCGCCCCGATCATCCGGGCCGAGGCCGACGGCTACCTCATCCGCACCGTGTTCGGGCTCCCGGCGCTGGCCGAGAAGATCCTGGTCTGGGACCACGCTCTCGACGATGTCACCCTCGAGATCCTCAAGCTCGAGGTGCTGCGGTCGCCCGACGGCCCGCCCTTCGACCTGGAGCACCGCCTCCGCTTCCTGGGCGTGGGCGGCGCCGGCGAAGGCGACGTGCTGCGGCTCGCTCTGGCGGGCGACGAGGTCCTTCGGGTGCCCCGAGCCTGGTACGAAGACATCGCCGGCTCGCTCGATCGCCACGCCGCGGTGATCGACGCCGTGGCCTCCGGTCCGTACGTCGACGTCGGCCGCGGAGTTCTCCCTGGCGACGAGGACCCCACCTGGGCGGACGTGAAGGCGACCGACACCTTCGCCAACCTGGGCCCTGCGCCGGGCTGAGAAGAACGATGAGTCTGCCCACTCTTGGTCCCTGGGGACACCAGAAGTGGGCAAACTCGGATGAGTTGTGGCCGGCCGGCTGTCGTGGTTGCCGGCCACCGCCTCCCGGCACCAGCTACCGGACCGACTTCGACCTCGTCGACCGCAGGGTCGCCGGCGTCGGCGGCGCGACAGCGCCCGGAGGTGGCGGAGCGGACGAGGTCGTCGGCGCAGAGGGAACCGTCGCCGCCTTCGCCTCTGGCGACGGAGGGGTCCAGACCCAGGCGTCGGTCAGCA
>JBKJUI010000162.1:0-4351 GCA_046590775.1 Acidimicrobiales bacterium | reverse complement strand
CGTAGGTGATCGGCCCGCTGTCGATGATGGTGGGCGGGTCGAACGGGTTCTCCCGCCCGGTTTGGATGGTGGAGGCGGGGATGGTGACGATGACGTCGGGGTGGACGGTGGCCCGGTCAGGGTTGGCCAGCTCGAGCAGCGACTCGGCCTGGCGGCGCACGGCGGTGTCATCGGCCCCCGTGAGGTGGCTGAACCGGCCGGCCTGGTGCAGCTTGTCCTGGATGGCCTGCAGGGCAGCTTTCAGCATGGCGCCACCGACGGGGTCGAGGTCGGCTTCGAGGTGCCAGCGGCCGTTGTAGCCGACGGTGAGGGTGGCCCGGTTCCGGTCGGGGTCGGACGGGTCGGGGCCGTCTGCGTCGGCCAGCCGCTTCCAGTAGTCGAGGGCCGTCTTGGCGTGGTCGACGCTCAACCCTTGGACGTGGCCGATCAGGAACGCTTCCTCGTTGTTGAACCGGTCGACCGTGCGGGGGTTGATGACGCCGGCCAGCAGGCGCGCTTTGGTCACCGACACCTTCCCGTCGGCTACCGCCGCTTCGGTGTGGGGCATGGTCCGCAGGCGGCGGGCGAACCGTTCGAGCTGGAGCGACTCGGCCCGGCTCACATCAGCCCGGGCCCGCAGCCAGCAGGCGAACGAGAACGCTCCGTCGGCCGCCCACCCTTCGGTGGCGTCGAACACCCCGACCCGCTCGACCAGCGCCGCCTGGGCCCGGTCGATCAGCCCGACCAAAGCCAGGATCTCCTGGCCGGCCCCGCCGACCCCGTCGAGCACCCCGTCCAGCGTGGCGTCAACGGTCGAACACATGTTCCCATAGTAGCGGCGAGACACAGCCGGAGCAACCAAAAACCCAAGAAAACAGCGGGCTTTTGGCTGGACGGGTGCCCAACGGGCCGGCTGTCTCGGCCGTGAGAGGCGGCTGTCGAGGGGCGGTGACCGGGGGTTCCGTGCGATCGCGCCCGAGATGCCTGCCTTCGGCCCGCCGCTCGTGCTCCCTGGCTCCGGTGGCGGGTCGCCGCTCCCGGGCGGCGCTTCCGGTCGGAAGGCGAAAGCCGGTGCCGGCTCGTCACGCCTTCGAGAATCGTATCCAGCGGCGTGAGTGACCTGCCGCGGCCAAAGGTCTGGACGTTCCCACGCAGAGCGCCGACCGGGTCCAGGAACCTCCCTTCGTCTGCATTCGCCACCACGACCTCATCCACGACCAGCACTGGACCATCCACCGTCTCGACGACGGCACCTGGCAGCTGCAACGGCCCGACGGCACCACCGTCGAACCCGTCCGCTACCCCGGCCACCACCGCCCCTGCGCCGGGCTACCCGGCTCAAGGGCAGAACCGACGCGACACGAGGCCAGGGCTAGCAAGCGGGGATCCACACCGTGGTCAGCATCGGCCTGGGCTGGCGAAGCCCCCGGCGCAAGCTCGGGGCTCTGTGTCAGACGACCGAAGGAGGACAGAGTGAGCTCGTCCCAATGGGCCGTCGAGGTCTCAGCCCCGCTGGCGATGAGGCGGCGCAGCATGATGTCGAGCGGCTCGGCCACCTCAAGGGTCAGCCACCGTGCACCGCACGCCGGGCACTCCTCCAACGGGACGTCGAGCACGACGGCGATGCGACCGTCGCGCTCGGCGAGCTTGGCCCGACGGACCGACACCCGATCGGCCTGATCACACGTCGTGCAACGCATCAGCGGCTCGTCCTGCGGTCGTCGGACCAGGGTCTGTGGATGGTTCGTACACGCTGATCAGCCTTGCAAGCCGTGCTTCGTCGGAACGCGGATCGCCGTCTACGACGTGCTCGACTACCTCGCCAGCGGCATGACGCACGAGGAGATCGTGACTGACTTTCCGGAGCTGACCGAGGCCCACATCCGAGCCGCGCTCGAGTTCGCTGCTCTGCGGGAGCGTCGGCTCGCAACGCCTGCGTGAGACTGCCGCTCGACCAGAACCTGTCGAGCCACCTTGTCGGTGCGCTGGCAACGTCGTTCCCCGACAGCGGGCACGTGGCGACCCTTGGACCTGCGACGGCAACGGAGGGTCGGGAGATCTGGACCTTCGCAGGCGAGCAGGACTACCTGATCGTCTCGAAGGACTCCGACTTCCGCCAGCTCGCGTTCCTGCACGGGCCGCCTCCCAAGGCGGTATGGCTGCGCCTCGGCAACTGCTCCACGGCGGCGCCGCCCCCTTGGCGAGTGTCATGGTGGGCCTACCGCCTCGGACCCCCTGCCACTCTTGGTTCACCGGATCTGGTGGACGCGCCCCTCGGTTCCCCAAGCGGCGTCAGCGGTCCATGCCTCTGCATCGAGGCGCTCGGCTAGGGCGAGGCACAGCCGGTCGGCCAGCGACAATCCCTCACCGCGGCGCCAGCGACGTGCGGCCCACTCGGCATCATCGACGACGACAGGTTCGATGTGCAGTTGGTAGCCCGTGAGCAGGGCCCGAGCAAGATCCCAAGCACGTCCAGCGGATCTCACCTTCTGAGCTACCTCCGCCCAGTTGGCCGCTCCACAGCTTGCGCCCTCGTGGAGCCTCGACTCGACGATGTCCGCCCCGTCCTCGCCCTGGAGGAACGCCAGCAGCGCTGACGCGTCGAGCACGGCGCTCAAGCCGCATCCTCGGCCGCCGCCGCAGTGCGTCGCTCGGCGAGCAGCTCGGCGACCAGGTCCAAGCCGGCGAGCTCGTCTCGCACACGCTGCCGAAGCTGCCCCCGCGTCAAGAGGACCAGCCCGGCCGGCGTCTCCAGCAGGACGAGTGGAGTGCCTTCGACCAACCCCTGCCGCTCACGCACCTCGGCGGGGACGACGATGCGACCACGATCTCCCACCATGATGGGGTACGTCCCGTTCACGAGGGCAACGTACCACACGTAGAGGAGACGTGGTAGGCCGGGCGCTTTGCGGGAGAAGGGACGACGGGTCGCACTGGGGCTTGACCGTCAGCTGGCCGACGATGCGCTGGAGGTGGTTTCGCTGATCCTCCCGGCGGTGCCGACCTTCCTCAGCGTCGGTCCTGGTCGTGGCGCCCGGCGGCGTGGAGGAGACCCGCATATAAGAATCACACCCAGTCGTACTCCGACAGGCCGGCCAACGCAGCCCTCAGGGGTACTCGCCGGACCAGGTGTCCTGGTTGGTCTGGTCGAGGCCGTGGCAGGTCGCCGCGTCGTACGACTTCTGGGTGTCGGAGAGGTCGGTCTTCGCCGCCTTCACCAGCTTGGCCAGCTCGGCGCCGGCTTTCAGCTTGGCGAAGTCGGCGTCGGCGGCCTTGTTGGCCGCGGCCTTGCCGCACCCCGATCCGCTCGAGCTCATGGAGCCGACCGACGACTCGAGGTCGGTCTTCAGCTTGCCGGCCTTGGCCTCGGAGATGTTGAAGTGCACCTGCTCGTGGGCCAGCAGCCGGGCCGACTCCTGGCCGCCGAGCGCGGTGATCTCCTCCTTGTAGGAGCCGTCGCAGTCAGCCTTGGCGTCGGCGGTGGCGGATCCCGTGATGGAGGGAGCGAACGGGTCACAGCCCTTCGGCGTGTCGCCCGTGCCGTAGGTGTAGGAGAACGAGCCGTAGGTGGCGCTGGCGATCGTCTGCTTCTTCACCTCCTTGGCGAAGGAGGTGGCGCACTCGCCCACCTTCTTGGCCTTCACCTCGGTGCCGTCGAAGTCGAGCGAGAACTCCGTCTGGCCGTCCTTGAAGGCCTCCTTGCACGCCTTGGTCTGCTCGGCGGTGGCGGTCGAGGCGTCCTTGGCGATCCCCGGATCCTGATCCTTGAACGACTTCTTGCAGTCCTTCACCGCAGCATCCACACCGGGTGTGCCGGCCTTGTACGCCTTCGTCGCCCCGGACTTCCCCTGATCCATATACCCCTTCACCTTCGCGAAGGTCTCGGGATCGACGGCGACGGTCGCATCCCAGGTCGTCTGCTTCCCCTTGCCGCAGCCGGCCTCGGTGTCGGTCGCCTCCTTCGTCAGCTTCGGCGTGGCCGGCGGGGCGACGATGCCACTGGCCGTGACGGCCGGATAGGTGCCCGGCGAGCCCCCCGTGAAGTCGTCCCACGTCACGGTGCGGTGATCGATCTTGGCCCGCTGGGCGACGACCCGCTGCACCTCGGGCTCGTCGACCGCGCTGGAACCTCCGCAGCCGCCCTTGGCCCCGGCGCACCCGCAGCCGCAGGCGCGTTGCACGACCTGACCAAAGGCGCGGTTGCCGATCTGTCGTTGCAGCGTGGCCGCGGGATGGATCGCTGCCGGGACCGACGACCTCGGGCTGCTCCTGGACGAGCGCGGGCTCTGGGCGCGCATGACATCCCTCCCTCGCATCGCCAAGGATGAGGACGCTAGACCCGCCCGTGGGCCTGGTGGTTGCCCCGGCTGAG
>JBKJUI010000118.1:0-10306 GCA_046590775.1 Acidimicrobiales bacterium | reverse complement strand
GTCGCCGGTGTACAACGACCAGTGGGAGGTGGTCGGCCTCCACCGCTCCGGCGTCCCCCGGCGTGACGGCCAGGGCCGGGTCCTGGCCCTGGGCGGCGAGCCGTGGACGCGTTCGATGGGCGAAGGCGAGGTCGACTGGATCGCCAACGAGGGCGTGCGGGTGAGCCGGATCTGCAAGCGGGTGCGGTCCGCTCCCCTGTCCGGCCCGCAGGCCGCCAGGCGCGACACGCTGCTCGGCGCCCCGGCCGCCGGAGCGGCGGTGGTCCGATCGGCGGGGGTCGCCCCGGCCTCCCGCAAGGGGGCCCACGCATCGCTCGTTCGCCTGGTCGAGGCTCGCGGCGGGCCGTACTACGACGAGGCCTCCGACGACGCCGCCCGGGCCGGGTACTACACCGGGGTCGAGCCATCCGCCGGCGGCGAGGACCTGTTCCGGGCCCTCACCCAGCTGCTCACCAGCACCCACCACACCGAGCCCGACTACCGGCCCCACCTGGAGCTGTACCCCGACGTCGACCTCCAGCCGGACGGCATGCTGCGCAGCGTGTACACGGGCGAGGTCTACTCGCCCGAGCAGCTGATCGTCAGGGATGCCCGCGCCGAGCAGCGCCTGCTCCAGACGGGCAACGGCGCCGCGAGCGAGGAGGAGCGGAGCTCGCCGATCTTCAACTGCGAGCACGTCGTGCCCCAGTCGTGGTTCGACAAGCGTGAGCCGATGCGGGGCGACCTCCACCACCTGTTCACCTGCCAGACCGAGTGCAACGGCTTCCGGGGCAGCATCGCCTTCTTCGACTTCGCCGACTTCCGTGATGTGGTGCGCGAGCGCTGTGGCAAGCAGGGGGCCAACCGCTTCGAGCCCCACGAGGGGAAGGGGGCGGTGGCCCGAGCCACGTTCTACTTCCTGGTCCGCTACCCCGGGCTCATCAGTCGCAGCGCTTCGGGGCTGGACGAGGAACGCCTGGCCGGGATGCTGCGCTGGCACGACGAGTTCCCGGTGACCGTCCACGAGCGCCACCGCAACGCCCGGATCCAGGCCAGGCAGGGCAACCGCAACCCGTTCGTCGACCACCCGGCCTGGGGGTCCGGCGCCGCGCTGGCCCTCGGTCTGGGCTGAGGGGCCCGGCCTCTCATCTAGTAGCGGAGCAGCTGGTCGGCCGCGGCCACGATGTCGTCGACCTGGGGAAGCACTGCGTCCTCGAGCGAGGGCTCGTAGGGCACGTGGCAGTCCTTCGCCGCCACCCGCGTGACCGGGGCGTCGAGGTCGGAGAAGCAGTGCTCGCCGGCCCAGGCCGCCACCTCGGCGCCGAAGCCGGAGGTGAGCACGTCCTCGTGGACGACCAGCAGCTTGCCCGTGCGGGCCACGCTGTCGGCCACGCCGTCGTGGTCCCAGGGGGCGAGGGTGCGAAGGTCGAGGACCTCGACGTTGCCGGTGCCGGTGGCGGCGAGCCGGTCGGCTGCCTGCACGGACTTCTCGACCGTGGCCCCCCAGGTGACGATGGTCAGGTCGGTCCCCGACCGGCGGCACGCCAGCCGGCCGAACGGGACCAGGTACCCGTCGTCGGGGTAGGGGTCGCGGGTGTAGGGCTGGCGCAGCAGGTGCTTGTGCTCGAGGAAGAGCACGGGGTCCTCGGCCAAGCGGAAGGCGGTGCGCAGCAGCCCGGCGGCGTCACGGGCCCGGGACGGGAAGGCCACGAGGAGACCTGGCACGTGGGTGAAGATGCTCTCGCCGCACTGGCTGTGCCAGATCGAGCCGCCCGTGAGGTAACCCCCGATGGGGATGCGCAGCACCATCGGGCAGGAGAAGGCGCCGTTCGAGCGCCACCGGATCGTGGCCGCCTCCGACTTGATCTGCTGCATGGCCGGCCACACGTAGTCGAAGAACTGGACCTCGGGCGCCGGCCGCAGGCCGCGGAGGGCCTGGCCGATGCCCCGGCCCACGATGTTCGCCTCGGCCAGCGGGGCGTTGTAGCAGCGGGCCAGGCCGAAGCGCCGCTGCAGGCCGAAGGTGGTGCCGAACACCCCGCCCTTGCCCTCGACGTCAGCCAGCACCTGTTCGCGGGCGTCGGCCACGTCCTCGCCGAACACCCGGATCCGCTCGTCCCGCTCCATCTCCCCAGCCAACGTGCGGGTGATGGCCTCGCCGAACGGAACCACCGGACCGCTCTCGCCGGGGTCGCCCTCCTCCACCTCGGGCAGGACCCACACGTGCTCGAGCACCGTGGCGGGGTCGGGGCGGGCGGCGGCCAGCGCCATCCGGGCGGCCTCGGCGACCTCGGCCACAGCCTCGACCCGGATGGCCTCGGCCTCATCCTCGGTGAGCACGCCGCCGGCGACCAGCTCGGCCCGCATGCGCGTGATGGGGTCGTGCGCCACCTCGTCGGTCAGCTCGGCCAGCGAGCGGTACTTCGCCTGCGTGTCGGCCGCCGAGTGGGAGTAGGGCCGGGTCACCTGGGCGTGGATGAGCACGGGGCCGATGCCCGCCCGGACGTGGGCGATGGCCTCGGCGCCCAGGCGGCGCGAGTCGAAGTAGTCGGTGCCGTCCCACTTCCAGACCTGCAGCCCCCGGAAGCCGGCCACGAGCTCGCTGATCGGCGCCGGCGCCTGATCGCTGCTCGGGACGCTGATGGCGTAGCCGTTGTCGGCCACCAGGAACACGACCGGGAGGTGCAGGGTGCAGGCGCTGTTGAGCGCCTCCCAGAACTCGCCCTCGCTGGTGGCGCCCTCGCCCAGCGACACGTAGGTGACCTCGTCGCCATGGGCCGCCGAAGCCGAGCCGTGCAGGTGCGGGCGGCGGGAGAGGTAGAAGGCGGCCTCGGCGCACCCGACCGCCGGGAGGCACTGGCTGCCTGTCGGCGAGGACTGGGTGACGACGTGGCGGTCCCGGTCGCCCCAGTGGGAGGGCATCTGCCGGCCACCGGAGGCCGGGTCCTCGGCCGATCCGACGGCCTGGAGGAGCAGCTGGCGGGCCGACGCCCCGAGGCCGAGCAGCAGCGACTGGTCTCGGTAGTAGGGGAAGAACCAGTCGTAGCCGGGGCGCAGGCTGCGGGCCAGGCCGAGCAGCAGCGCCTCGTGGCCCGCCCCCGAGATCTGGAAGAACACGCGCGACTGCTTCTGCAGGCTCAGCTCCCGGTCGTCGAGGGCGCGGGACGTGCAGGCCAGTCGGAAGTCCTCGAGCAGCTCGGCCACGGGGAAGCCCTCGAAGGTCGAGACCGACGGCGCGGTCGTCATGGCCATGACGTCATTGTGACGCTCCGCCTCCGGCTCCGTGGGCTCGTGCGAGCCTTAGCCGGCCCCCTCATAGGGAAATCCGAGGTCGGGCGCGGTCACGAGTGCCGCGAAAGGGATCCCCTCGGGCTCGAGCAGCGCCGCGCAGGCGCCGGCGACCAGCGCCTCGTTGCTCGCATCGTCGCTCACCCGTGGACCCCGGCCAGGCGGCTGGCCCGGTGGGCGGCGAGCCCGTCGGCGTCGAGCCCGGACACCCGCTCGACCAGCTCCACCAGCTTCGGCAGGCTGAACGGCTTGGTGACGTAGTCGACCGCCCCCGACGTGAGGGCCCGGCGGACGTCGCGGTCCTCGGACCGGGCCGAGATGATCACGACCGGCGGCGGGTCGGCCAGCCTGGCCACGCCCTCGAGCACACCCCACCCGTCCATCACCGGCATCATCACGTCGAGCAGGACGCAGTCGAGCTGGCCCTCGCTGAGCCGGGACAGCCCGGCCTCGCCGTCCGGGGCGAGCACGGCGTCGTGGCCGGAGGCTTCGAGGGCCACCCGCAGCATGAGGAGGATGTCGGGCTCGTCGTCGACGACGAGGACCTTGGCCATCAGGTCCCGGAGCTCCCGCTCGACGCCCAGCGCACCCGCGGCTCGTCGCCTCCGGCGGCGGCGGCCACGACCTGGCCGATGATCCGGGCGCCGGGGACCAGCTCGAGGGCGACCGAAGCCTCCTCGGCCGGTACGACGGCCACCATCCCGATGCCCAGGTTGAACACGCGCGCCATCTCCTCGTCGCTGATGCCGCCCGCCTGCTGGACCTCGGCGAAGATGCGCGGCGGCTCCCAGGTGCTGCGGTCGACCACCGCCACGCACCCGTTGGGCACCACCCGGCCGAGCTTCGGCACCATGCCCCCACCGGTGATGTGGGCCAGGGCGCGCACGTCGAGGTGACCCAGCAGGCGGCGGGCCAGCGGGGCGAAGAGGACCGAGGGCTCGAGCAGGACGTGGCCGAGGGAGCGGCCTGCACCGTCCCAGGCCTCGGCCTGCAGGTCGTGGTCTGCGAACACGCGGCGCACGAGCGAGAAGCCGTTGGACCGGAGGTTGGGCGAGGCGAGACCGACGAGCGCGCAGCCCGGCTCGACCCGCTGCGGCAGCAGGCGGTCGCGCTCGACCGCGCCCACGCAGAACCCGGCGAGGTCGAGCTCGCCCTCGGGCAGCTGGCCGGGGTGCTCGGCCATCTCGCCGCCGATCAGGGCGGCGCCGACCTCCCGGCAGGCGGCGGCGATGCCAGCCACGACCTGCTCCACCCGTTCGGGGTCGAGGCGGCCGACGAGCACGTAGTCGAGGAAGAACAGCGGCTCGGCCCCGGTGCAGACCAGGTCGTCGGCGCACATCGCCACCAGGTCGAACCCGAGCGTGCCGTACACGCCGAGCTCTGCGGCCAGCAGCGCCTTGGTGCCCACGCCGTCGGTGCTGGACACGAGCAGCGGGTCCCGGTACGCGCTGAGGGCGGCGAGGTCGAACAGGCCACCGAAGCCGCCCACGCCGCCCAGCACCCCAGGTCGGGCCGTCGAATCCACGTGCGACCGGATGCGGTCGACCGCAGCATCGCCGGCGGCGACGTCGACGCCGGCCTCCCGGTAGGTGCTCATGGCCGCGGCGACCGTAGCCGCGACGACACGCTGGCCGAGGGCGACGAGCTGCTCGCCGCCGAGCGGCCCTTCCCGGTCAGCTTCCGGCCGGCGGACCTCGTCCCACGGCCGCCGCCACCGGTTGGGCCCGGCCAAGGGTGACCGGGACCTCGGTGGGGTACTCGCCGGTCAGACAAGCCGTGCAGAAGCCGCCGTCGGTGCCCCGGACGGTGGCCAGCAGCCCCTCGATCGACAGGTAGGCGAGGCTGTCGGCCTCGATGAACTCGCGGATCTCCTCGACCGACTTCTCGGCGGCGATCAGCTCGGACGGGTCGCCCGTGTCGATGCCGTAGAAGCACGGCCACCTGTAGGGCGGGCTCGTGATGCGCAGGTGCACCTCGGCGGCGCCGGCGTTGCGCAGAAGCGTGACCAGCTGGTGGCTGGTGGTGCCGCGGACGATCGAGTCGTCGAGCACGACCAGGCGGGTGTCGCGGATGTTCTCGCGCAGCGGGTTCAGCTTGCGGCGCACCCCCCGGTCGCGCTGGCCCTGGTCGGGGGCGATGAACGTGCGGCCGATGTAGCGGTTCTTCACCAGGCCCTGGCCGTACGGCAGCCCGCTGACCCGGGCGAAGCCCTCGGCGGACGGGAGCCCGGAGTCGGGCACGCCCATGACCAGCACCGGGCAGCGCTCGTTGCCGGGCAGCGGCGGCGGCAGCGGGGCCTCGGCCGCCAGCTTCTCACCCATGCGGCGGCGGGCGCCGTACACCTCTCGGCCCTCGAGCACGGAATCGGGGCGGGCGAAGTAGACCAGCTCGAACACGCACAGCCGGCGCCCGGGTGCGGGCCCAGGGAAGGGGCGGAGGGAGCGGAGGGTTCGGTCGGCCTCGATGACGACCACCTCGCCCGGCTCGACGTCGCGCTCGAAGCTGGCACCGACGATGTCGAGGGCCGGGGACTCCGACGCCAGGACCCAGCCGTCGGGCGAGGTGGTGCGGCCCAGGCACAGCGGCCGGAACCCGTACGGGTCGCGGACGCCGATGAGGCGCTGCCCGTCGGTGAGCACGAGGGCGAACGCCCCCTCGGCCTCGGGCAGCACGTTGAGGAGCGCAGTGACGAGGTCGGCACCGCCGGCCATGGCCTGGGCCAGGAGCTCGGCCAGCGCATCGCTGTCGCTGCTGACGGTCCCGGGGAGCATGCCGGCCTTCTCGGCCAGGGCCGTGGTGTTGGTGAGGTTGCCGTTGTGGCCGAGGGCGAAGTGGCCGCCGTCGGGCAGGCTGCGGTGCACCGGCTGGGCGTTGGTCCAGCTCGAGGACCCGGTGGTCGAGTAGCGGGTGTGGCCGATGGCCAGGTGGCCGGACAGGGCCGCCAGCGTGTGCTCGGTGAACACGTTCGTGACCAGGCCCATGTCCTTGACGACGGTGAGATCGTTCCCGTCGGCCACGGCCATGCCCGCCGACTCCTGGCCGCGGTGCTGCAGGGCATACAGGCCGTCGTAGGTGAGGTGGGCGACCGCGGCACCAGGGGCGACGATGCCGAAGACGCCGCACGCCTCACGAAGCCCGTCGGCGTCGACCACTTCGTCGATCCTACGGGACCGGCGGCCGCTGGCCGGACCTCCCCGCCGGGCGTGGCCGGCCGGCGGTCAGGCGGGAAGGTCGAGCGCGGCCGACACGGCCGGCACGGGGACCGGGGACGGGCGTGGCGGCGGGTCGGGGGGCAGCATGGCCGTGGCGCCGCTCCTCAGGTCGATGACCGTGTTCGCCGGCGCCGTTGCCCGCCCTCCCTCGGCCAGGACGTGCTCGTAGCTGAGGGCCAGGCGCCGGCGCCCCCGGAGCAGGAGCGAGTCGACGGCGCCGACCGACAGGCCGAGCGAGGCGGCGATCTCGGGCGGCCGGCGACCCTCGAGGTGGCGGGCGACCACGACGGCCCGTTGCCGGTCCGGGAGGAGGGCGAGCGCCTCGTGCACCCGCTCGGTGCGCTCGCGTCGGACCAGCGCCTCCTCGGTGGCGGCGCCGGCGTCGAGATCGGATCCGACGTGCAGCGCCGAGCGCTCGTTCCTCAACGGGTCGTCGTCGGGGGTGGTGCGCATCCGGGCCCGTACCATGTCGACGCACAGCCGCTGGGCTATGACCTGGACCCACGCCCCGAAGCGCCGGTCGCCGATGCAGCGGTCGATCCGCTCGAGCGCCCGCACGAACGTGGCCTGGGCCGCCTCGTCGGCCTCGACCTGGTTCCCGAGGCGCCGGGCGCAGACCCGCTTGACCGACGTGTGGTGGCGGCGGAACAGCTCCTCGTAGGCGGCGACATCGCCGCCCTGCACCGCGACCACCAGGGCGCGGTCGTCAGTCGCATGGCCGTCGGGTCGCTGACCGACGACAGGCTCTGACACGCCCACTCAAGCCTCCTGCCCCACCCGCGTGAATCCGGTCGAAACCTATCCCATCTCCCCTCTCAGCGCATCAGGTCCGGAAGGGCGCTCCTCCACACCTCGTCGAGCTCTGCCACGGGTACTGACACCAGGCCCTCGACGGCCAGCAGCTCACCCTCGACGGTGCCCAGCAGCTGGTGCGGGATGCCGGCGGCCACGGCCCGGCGGGTGATGCCGGCGGCGGCGCCATCGCCGTCGGCGCAGACGACGACCCGGCCACCGGCCTCGCTGAACAGCGCAGCGGCGCCCGCCACGTCGACGACCCGCATGCCCAGGCCCGACGCAATGCACAGCTCGGCCAGGCAGACCCCGAGGCCACCGTCGCTGACATCGTGGACCCCGAAGGCCAGCCCGTCGGCCACCAGCTCCACCAGGAGCCGGCACAGCCGGGCCGAGCGGGCCAGGTCGAGGGGCGGCAGCTCGCCGCCGCGATGGCCGTGGACGAGGTCGGCCCACAGCGAACCGGCCAGCGAAGCGTCGCGGTCGACCCGTCCGCCGAGGAGGACGAGGACCCCGCCCTCGACCAGCTCCACCGTCGGCGGGGGGACGTCGAGCTCGTCGATGAGACCGACGACGCCGACGATGGGCGTGGGGTCGATGTCCCGGCCCTGGCTCTCGTTGTAGAGGCTGACGTTGCCGCCGACGACGGGAAGGTCGAGGGCCAGGCAGGCCTCGGCCATGCCGTCGACGGCTTCGCTCAGCTGCCACATGACCTCGGGGTGCTCGGGGTTCCCGAAGTTGAGGTTGTTGACCAGGCAGAGGGGCCGGGCGCCGGCGGTGGCCACGTTCAGGGCGGCCTCGACCACGACCATGGCCGTGCCCCGGCGGGGGTCGATCGAGCACCACCGGCCGTTCCCGTCGGTGGTGAGGGCGATGCCCTTGGAGCCGTCGGCGGCGGGGACGCCCGGCGCCTTGAGCCGCAGCACGGCGGCGTCGGCCCCCGGGGCGATGACGGTGTTCAGGAACAGCTGGGAGTCGTACTGGCGGTGGACCCAGGTGGCGTCGGCCACCGAGGGGTGGGCCAGGAGCCGGAGCAGGTCGGGACCGCAGTCGGAGGGTTGCGGGAGTCGGGACGGGTCGTCGGCCTGGCGCTCGGCGCGGTCGGCCGGCGGGAGCCGGGGGCGGTTGTACTGGGGCTTGTCCTCCTCGAGGCTGGCGGCCGGCACGTCGGCCAGCACCTCGCCCTCCTCGTGGTCGAGGATCCTGAGCCTTCCGGTCCCGGTGACCCGGCCCACCACCGATGCCCGCACGTCCCACCGCTCGGCCACCTCGAGCAGGGCCGGCAGGTGCTCGGGCGTGACGATGGCCAGCATCCGCTCCTGACTCTCGCTGGTCATCACCTCGACCGGCGCCATGCCCGGCTCGCGCTGGGGCACGGCCGCCACCCAGACGTCCATGCCGGCGCCGCCCTTGGAGGCGGTCTCGCTCGTGGCACAGGTGAGTCCGGCGCCGCCGAGGTCCTGGACGCCGACGGCCAGACCCCCCTCCAGCAGCTCGAGGCAGGCCTCGATCAGCCGCTTCTCCTCGAACGGGTCACCCACCTGCACGTTGGGCCGCTTGGCCGACTCCCGCTCCTGGTCGGCCGAGAAGCCGGCGCTGGCCAGGACGCTGACCCCGCCGATCCCGTCACGGCCGGTGGTCGAGCCGAGGAGCACCGCCAGGTTCCCCTCGCCGCTGGCCCGGGCCAGCACCAGCCGCTCGACCGGCATCAGACCGAGAGCCAGGACGTTGACGAGGGGATTGCCGGCATAGCAGGGATCGACCACGAGCTCACCACCGACGGTGGGGACGCCGACGGCGTTGCCGTAGCCGCTGATCCCGGCCACCACGCCTTCGGCGATCCACCGGCTCCTCGGGTCGTCGAGCGGACCGAAGCGGAGGGGGTCCATCACGGCAATAGGCCGGGCGCCCATCGAGAAGATGTCCCGGATGATCCCGCCGACCCCGGTGGCGGCGCCCTGGTACGGCTCGATGGCGCTCGGGTGGTTGTGCGACTCGATGCGCACCGCCAGCGCCACCCCGTCCCCGCAGTCGACGATCCCCGCCCCCTCCCCCGGCCCGACCAGCACGTGCGGCGCCTCGGTCGGCAGCCGTCCGAGGTGGATCGACGAGGACTTGTACGAGCAGTGCTCGCTCCACATCACCGAGTACATGGCCAGCTCGAGGTCGTTCGGGTCGCGCCCGAGGACGCCCTCGATGCGGTCCACCTCGTCGTCGATCAGGCCAAGAGATCGGGCCAGGGAGCGGTCGGTCACAGGGGGATCGTTGCAGAGCCAAAAACGGTCATGCCAGGATGCACCTATGGCACCTCGCGCCAAGCCTGCAAAGAGCGCAGCAAAGAAGGCCCCAACAGCCAAGAAGAGCACCATGAGTGACTCTCACAAGGAGGCGCTCGCTCGGGGCCGTGAGCAGGGCCGCCTGGTGCGCCGCTATGTCGACGCTCTCGAGGCCAACCGCCCCAAGCGAGGCCGCAAGCGCACGCTCGAGACGGTGTCGAGGCGGCTGAAAGAGGTGGAGCGGCAGCTGGAGACGGCGCAGGGCTTCGACCGCGTGCACCTCATCCAGCAGCGGATCGACCTCCGCAACGAGATGGTCGTGAAGAGCACCGTGGTCGACCTGTCGGAGCTCGAGACCGGGTTCGTCGACGCCGCCGCCGAGTACGGCCGGCGCAAGGGCATCACCTACGCAGCATGGCGCGAGGTGGGCGTGCCGTCGGGCGTGCTCAGCAGGGCTGGGATCGCCCGCAGCAGCTGAGGAGGGCGGCGAGGAGGACGTTGCCGTCCTCGCTGCCGAGCAGGTCGTGGCTGGCCCGCTCGGGGTGCGGCATGAGGCCGACGACGTTGCCGGCCTCGTTCGAGATCCCGGCGATGTCGCCGGCGCTGCCGTTCGGGTTGTCGGCGTAGCGGACCACGACCTGCCCACGCTCCTCGAGGGTGGCCAGCACCTCCGGCGACGCCGTGTAGCAGCCCTCGAAGTGGTTGATGGGGACGCGGAGGCGGGTGCCGACGGGCACGCCGAAGGTGAGGGAGGACCGG
>JBKJUI010000076.1:0-10940 GCA_046590775.1 Acidimicrobiales bacterium | reverse complement strand
CATCGTGTTCGGGGGTCACCCGCTTCTCCCGGGACAGCACCATGCTCGCCTCCAAGTCGAGTCGGCTGATCTCGTCGAGGACTCGTTGGGCGTAGGCGACGTCGATGACCGGGGGATCCTGGTCGAGAGGAACGACTCCAGTGGTCGTCGTCGTCTCCGGCGGCACAGGTGCCGTGGAGGTCGGCGCCGGCGCCGTCACTCGTGGATCGTCGTCGGCCCCACCGGCGTCGCGGCAGCCGGACAAGAGGATCAGGCAGCCTGCAGCCACGGCAAAGACCCTCCGTCTGCGCCCCCTGCCAGCGCTCTTCATGGCATCTCGGATCCTAGCCACAGCTGCTCCCGCTGGCAAGGGGTTCCGGCGGTCGTCGGACCTACCCGCTCACGAATGCCCACTTCTGGGCCCTGGAGGGACCAGAAGTGGGCACACGCACGCGTCGCTGGCTGGCGCCCTGTTCGGCCGTAGCCTTGGCGGATGCAGCGGTGGGAGTACAAACAGACGATCATCCCGGGCAACGTGGCCACGAAGACCAGCCTCGACGAGCTGGGGCTGCAGGGCTGGGAGCTGGTCAGCGTGTTCATGCGCTACCTCAGCGGCTGGGAGACGATCTTTTACTTCAAGCGCCCACTGGAGTCTGGCGAGGCCCGGTAGACGGGGCTCACACGCCGACGACCACCACGCTCCAGACCCGTTCGTCGGGGCCGATCGCCGCGGCGGTGGCCAAGCGCGTGAGCTGTTGGTCGCCTGGATCAGCAGGCTTGAGGTGCCAGTCAAAGGCTCCCTCCTGGCTTACCAGGCGTCTTCGGTCGCCGCCCCGAGCTGGTTGACGAGCGCCCCTCGATCCGCCTTTCCGTGGCCAGCACGACGAAGAGGACCGTGCCGCTCTCGGTCACCCTGGCGGCGACGCTGACCCGGTCCAGCCAGGGCTCACTGAGCTCCTTTTCCCTCCTCGCTGAGAGAGCGGTCCAGGCTCACCGTCGGCAACGCCAGACCAGTGGCCCGGTACCAGAGGCGAACGGGTACCCCGCCGGCCTGGCCACAGCGATCCTGGTCGTCGTAGTCCAACAGGGTGTCGGCCACCACCTCGTCAGCGCTGGCCGCGTGCTTCGGGTCGGCGCGGAGAGGGAACGTTCCCGCTGGAGGCCCGCCTCGAGTGCGGCCCGCAGCGCCGGAGCGTCGGCTGGAGCAAGGCGCCGCGACCGAAGGACGAGAACCGCCCAGGGCCCGGTCGCCGCCCAACCGACGCCATCCAGTGCGGGGTCGGCGCGAGCAGGAAGTTCGACACACCCTCGCCCACCGAGCGCGGCCCGCTCTCGCGCAGGCCCTGGCTGATCCCGGGAGTCCTCGGCTCGAAGGCGATCCCGTAGTCCAAGCCATCGGGAAGCGGGGCTGTGGACTCGACGTGGTCAAGGATCATCCGCGTTCCCTCCCTGGCCAGCGCGTCGACGGAAGGATCCCGGATCAAGGGAGGCAGAGGCAACGATCGCCGGGCTGCGCTGGTCCTCGAAGAATCCGTGCGCCCGGTGCTCCCGTCGAGTGGCGGAAAGGACCCGATCCGGGTAACGCCAGATCGTACGGAGCAGGAAGTCAGGAGGAGTGCGAGCATCACCTGTCAAGCAGAAAGGGTTACTGGCCCCACGGGGGTGTGGAGCCTCGGCGGAAGTCCACCGGGGCGGTGCCGGAGTCGCTGGCGTTGAAGGTCCAGTCGGGCTGCTTGCTGCGGAAGCGCTCGTCGTAGATGGCGACGCCGCTGCGGATGTCGAGCAGCTCGGTGATGAGGGCCGGCTCGACCGGGTCGCTGACGCCCGCCAGGTGGTCGTCGAGCTCGCCGGGGAAGTGCTTCATGATGCTCTCGAGGACCACCTGCTGCTGGGTGGCCAGGAAGCAGCGTGACCGGTCGGCGACGGTGGTGAGGCGGTGGCGGATCACGCCCATGTCGTGCTCGCGGGCCTCGGAGGCGCTGAGCTTGGCCAGAGTCCGGGCCAGCGTGAGGCCGTCGAGCTTGCACGGCTCGCACTGGCCGCAGGACTCCACGGCCAGGAAGCGGGCGACGCCGGCGGCGACCGACGCCATGTCGGCGGTGTCGTCGAAGACGATGAAGCCGCCCGAGCCCACCCCGCTGCCGATGGCGCGCATCGCCTCGTAGGTGAGCGGGGTGTCGAGCTGGTCACCGGGGATGACGCCGTTGGCCACGCCAGCCAGGACCGCCTTGACCGTGCGGCCCTGGCGAGGGCCGCCGCCGATGTCCTCGATCACCTCCCAGAGGGGGGTTCCCATCTGCACCTCGCCCACGCCGTGGCGCTGGGTGTCGCCGGTGATCGTGCACACGATGGTGCCCGGCGACTCCTCGGTGCCCAGGCTGCGGAACCAGGTGGAGCCCCGGGCGATGATGCGGGCCACGTTGGCCAGGGTCTCGGTGTTGTTGACCAGCGCCGGGCCCTCGGCCACGTTGACGTCGCCGCCGGCTCGCACCCCGCGTCGGAAGGTGGGCACCACCCGGGGAAAGGGCCATCCGCCGTCGATCGTCTCGAGCAGCGCGCTCTCCTCGCCGTACAGGTACTCGTCGGGGCCCTCGAAGATCTGAAGCTCGACCCCTTCGCTCCAGCCCGCCTCCTCGGCCTCCTCGACGGCGTCGCCGAGCCGTTCCACCTCGCCGGCGAAGGCCTCCTTCAGGCCGAAGATGACGAGGTCTGCGCCGATGGCCCGGGCGGCGATGAGCGCCCCCTCGACCACGAGGAACGGGTTCCGGCGCAGGATGGTGCGGTCCTTGAGCGTGCCGGGCTCGCCCTCGGCGGCGTTCACGATCACCGTCGACGGCGCCACGTCGGTCCGGTTCCCGGCCACCGTCTGCCACTTGAGGCCGGTCGGGAAGCCGGCGCCGCCCCGGCCACGCAGGCCTGCGGCCAGCACGCGCTCGATGATCGCCTCGGGTTCCATCAGCCGTGCCGCAGCGATCCCCTCGCCCCCGCGCCGCGTCAGGTACTCGTCCAGGGAGAGGATCGGCCTGGGGTACAGCACACGATGCACGAGCGTCATGGAGCGTCATGCTACTCTGCTCAATGTTGCGTCCTATAATCACAATGGACAGGGACCATACCTGTTCCTCATTCATTGAGTGGGATGTTGCACCAAAGCCGGTATTTCATTGCATCGCAGCCCGCGCTGCTTTGTTCCTCGGGGAGGGAAGGCCATGAACATCGGATCCTTGATCACGCGGGCGGTGCTCACCGTCGAGAAGCAGGACAGCCTCCTCGACGCCTGCGTGTGGATGATGGAGCGGGGCGTGGGATCGGCGGTCGTGCTCACCGACGGAAAGCCGACCGGGGTCATCACCGACCGGGACGCGCTGCGGGCCATCGCCCAGGGCCTCAACGCCGACGACGTCACCGTGGGCCAGTTCGTCAACCGCAAGCTGACCAAGGCCACGCCCGAGGTCGAGCTGGTCGAGGCGGCGCGACTGATGCGGGAGAAGGGCTTCCGCCACCTCGTGGTGGTCGACGACAGCGGCGACCTGGTCGGCGTCTTCTCGATGCGCGACCTGGTCGTCGGGCTGCTCCAGGAGCGCACCGAGCGGGGACAGGCCGAGGACCGCACCGAGCCCGCCCGCCTCCTGCCGCAGACCGAGGCGCAGGTCGTCGAGTAGCGCTCTGGTCGGCGGCGAGGCTCAGGGCGACGGCTCTCGTTCCGACCTGGCCGAGCCCGCCGGCTCCGGAGGCCAAGCAGAGTTGAGGAGCTGGAGGAGGTGGTCGGCCGGGTGGGCTCCCGCGGCCGCCACCCGGCGGTCGACGGCGAGGAACGGCACCCCTGTGAGCCCGAGCTGGTGGCCGTCCGCCTCGTCAGCGCGCACGGCGTCGGCATACGCGTCGCTCTCGAGCGTCGTCCGGGCCTCGTCGGGGTCGAGGCCGACCTCGGCCGCCAGCTCCACAAGTGTGGCCCCGTCGCCCAGGTGGCGTCCCTCGATGCAGTAGGCGGCCAGGAGGCGCTCCTTCATGGCGTCCTGGAGCCGCCGCTCGGCAGCCAGGTGCAGGAGGCGGTGGGCATCGAAGGTGCCGGAGGGCCGGGCGCGGTCGAGGCGGTAGGCCAGGCCCTCGCCGGCCGCCGCCACGGTGATCCGCTCGATCATCGCCGCCGCCCCCGGGGCATCCACGCCGTACTTGGCGGCCAGGTGGCCGGCGAGGTCGCGGTCGCCGGCCGTCGAGGCCCGGGGGTCGAGCTCGAGGCTGCGCCAGCGCACCTCGACCTCATCGCGGTGCTCGAACCGGGCGAGCGCCGACTCGAAGCGGCGCTTGCCGATGTAGCACCAAGGGCAGACCACGTCGGACCAGATCTCGACCAGCACACGGGGGACAACACCTCGAGAGGTCCGAACCCATCCCGGTCAGGTGGCGCCGCCGACGAGCGACTCGGGCGACGCCGGCGGCACCTCACCGGCGCTGCGGGCGGCGACCAGGGGCAGCACGACGGCGCCGGCGACCACGGCGGCGCCGCCCACGAGGGTGCCGACGCCCAGGTCCTCGCCGAGGAGGGCGACGGCCAGTCCCACCGTGGCCACCGGCTCCAGCGCCGAGCCGATCGACGCCCACGTCACCCCGATGCGGGCCATGCCGGCGAACAGGGCGGCGATGGGCACAGCGGTGCCGAGGACGGCCATGGCCAGCCCGGCCAGGACGGCCCGCCCCCCGTCGTTCCCGAGGTCCGGACGGAGGGCGGCGACGCCGCAGGCGAACCACACCGCCGACCCGACGGCGACGTGGGCCGCGGCCACCAGCGGGTCGACACCGGCCGTCACCCGCTCGCCGATGAGGAGGTAGGCCGTGTACCAGGCGGCGCTGCCGAGCCCGAGGGCCACGCCGAGCGGGTCCGGCCGCCCTACGGGGAGCCCGAGGACGAGGACGGTGCCGCTCAGGATGAGGACGACGCCGCCGGCGGTGGCCCGGTCGAGGCGGTGGCGGCCGAGGGCCACGGCCGCGGCCGCCACCAGCGCCGGGTAGAGGTAGAGCAGCAGCGAGGTGAGCGAGGCCGAGATGCGGGTGAGGGCCGTGAAGAAGAGCGTGGCCTGCACGCCGTAGCCGACGAACCCCAGGGCCAGCAGCCGCAGCCGGGTGCCACCGTCGACGTGCGGCGGCCGCCGGCCACGTCGCTCGGCCCGGCGGCCGGAGAGGGCGACCACGGCCACGAGGAGGGGGGCGGCGGCGCTGAACCGCAGCAGCTGCAGCTCGGCCACGGTGAACCCGCCCCGGTACGCCACCTTGCCCAGCGGGCCGATCGTGGCGAACCCGAACGCAGCGAGGACGACGAGGGCGATGCCGACGCGCCGGCTGCCCGAGCTTCCCTGCTCCTGCTCCTGCTCCTGCTCCTGCTCCTGCTCCCGGGCCACGCTCGGCAGCCTCGCGTACCGGAGCGCACCGGCCGCCTGGCGATCCGCTCGGGTCAGCTGAGCAGGAGACGGACCGCAGCGACGACGCCCACGCCGATGACGAACGCCCGCAGGAGGCCGCCTGGCACCCGTCGGGAGAGGCGGGAGCCGGCGTAGCCGCCGACCAGGCTTCCGGCCGCCAGCAGCCCGGCGGCCCCCCACGAGACCGGGGCGAGAGCCACGAAGATCAGGGCGGCGACGGTGTTGGTGAGGAGTGACAGCACCCCCCGCAGCCCGTTCGTGCGCACGAGTCGGTCGGGCAGGAGGGTGCCGAGGACGGCGAGCAGGACGATCCCGAGCCCGGCGCCGAAGTAGGCGCCGTAGATCGCCGACAGGAACGTGCCCGCCTGCGCCGCCACGCCCCGGTCCCGAGCCCGTCCAGCCGGTGCTGGCATGGCCGCCACCCGGGCAGAGAGCCGCGGTTGAGCGGCGAACAGGGCGCAGGCGATCAGGATGAGGAACGGGGTGAGGGCCTCGAAAGCCTCGGAGGAGGTCGTCAGGAGGAGGCCGGCGCCGATGCCGGCACCGGCCAACGTGGCGGGCAGGAGCGACCGGATGCGGTCGGCCTGGTCGGCGATCTCGGTGCGGAAGCCCAGCACCCCCCCGAGGTAGCCGGGCCAGATCCCCACGGTGGAGGTGACGTTGGCGGTGAGCGCCGGCTGGCCCACGGCCAGGAGCGCCGGGAACGACACCAGCGACCCGCCGCCGGCGATGCCGTTGATCCCACCGGCCACGAACCCTGCCCCGGCCACGAGCGCCCGCTGGCCAGGGGTCACCCAGCCCCCGGATCAGCCGCCGTTCACGGCCTTCTTGAAGGTGGTGCCGATCTTCACCTTCGGGACGCTGCGGGCCCCGATATTGATCTCGGCGCCGGTGGCGGGGTTGCGACCGGTGGTCGCCTCCTTGTCGACGCGCTCGAAGGTGAGGAACCCCGTGAGGGCCACGGGGTCGCCGGCGGTGACCGTGGTGGTGACCACGTCCTGGAAGGCGGCGAGCACCGATCCGGCGACGTCGCTCTCGACGCCAGCCTTGTCGGCCACAGCTGCGATGAGCTCGTTCTTGTTCACGCTGGAATGCTCCGTTCTCCACGGGTTGGGGGTGTGTCACCCGAGGTGCGAGCATCCAGGCAAGCACGTCTGCGGGGCTCCCGACGCGCATCCCCTCGGGAGCCAGGGGGTAGAACTGGTGAACGACGACCTGAGGAGGGCCCCCACATGGCCACCCCGACCGCGACCGCCATGCCTCCGAATCCGTGGCCCGGACCGGGCGACCCGACCCCGCCGGTCGAGCCCGCGCCGGACGTTCCCCGCCCTCCGCCCCCGGTGAACCCGCCGGGCCCAGATGATCCCTACCCCTCGCCGGTCCGACCGCCCGTCCCCGGCGAGCCGCTCATGCCGGAGCCCGAGCCCGTCTGAGTCAGCGCGGCACCACGCAGGGTTCGGCCGGACCCGCTCAGGGCAGGCGGACGAGGGCGGCGCCGTCGTCGGCCGGCAGCAGCCCGTCGACGATGGCGCGGACCTCGATGCCGGTCAGGGTGGCCGCCCCGGACAGCACGTCGGCAAAGGCGGTGTCGGCGGCGTCGCGCCCGGTGGCGATGCGGAGCAGCGAGGGCCGTGGGGCCAGGCCGGTCGAGTCGAAGACGTGCCAGGCGCCCTCGACGTGGAGCTCGGCCACGGCGTGGAAGTCCATGGGGGCGAGGCCGGGGGCGTAGGCGGCGACGAGCCGCGCCGGGATGCCGACGGCGCGAGCGAGGCCGATGACCAGGTGGGCGAAGTCCCGGCAGACCCCCTGGCCCGTGATCAGGGTCTCGACGGCGGTGTCGAGGGGTCCGCTCGACCCGAGCGCGTACACGGTGCGGCGGCCCACCCAGCCGACGACGGCCCGGGCCAGGTCGGCGTCGGGCTGCCCGTCGCCCAGCTCGCCGGAGGCGAAGCCGAGGAGCGCGTCGGACGGGCAGTACCGGCTCGGGCGAAGCGCCTCGAGCTGGGCGAGCCCGTGGCTGGCCCCGGCCCCGGCCCCGTCCCCGTCCCCGGTCGAGCCGCCGGCCGCCACGGCCTGGTAGGCGACCCGGAGGAGGCCGGGTGCTGCATCGAAGCGGGAGATGCGGCCACCGTGGGTGGACCGGATCTCGCGGGCCGGTGTGGCGAGGGGGCTGCCGTCCAGGGTGACGTCGAGGCGGTCGTCGACGGTGCGATCCGGGGCGGACGCGACGGCCACCTGGAGGGCGATGGCGCTCGGCTCCTCCACCTGGAAGGTCAATGTGCAGCCGACCTGCCAGGAGGTCGAGGGGGCGTCCACGCCGGCCATCCTGGCTGGTGCAGAACCGGTGCTCGGCAACGGCCCGCCGCGGGTGCTTCCACCTGGGCCCGACCCGTGGCACGCTGCGGCGGTGGCGGAGACGATGACCTGCGCGGCCTGCGGCGCAGCCGACGTCATCCCCGGCGCCTTCTGCACCGCCTGCGGCGCGGAGGCCCCCGCCGCCGACGCCCCGGACGAGGGGGAGGTCCAGCTCGGCGCTGACCCCGTCGACGAAGGAGCATCCCCCGGCGATCTGCCGCCGGCGCAGGAGGCCAGGCGGTTCCAGGGCCTCATGGTGCCGCTCGTGGCCGCCGCCGTCGTCCTCGGGATCGGCGTCCCCCTCACCGCACTCGCCGTATCCCAGGTGGGCCAGCTCCCGGCCACCGCCCCCGAGGCCCGGACCTCTGGGCCCCCCGCCCCCGCCCCCGTGGTCGTGGGCGCTCCGGTCGGGCTCGGCCGGGCCCGCCTGGCCGGGTCGGTCACCCTCGACGGGGCGGTGACGCCCCTCGGCTGCAACGACGGACGGCCACCGAGGCTCGTCCTGGTCGGAGGTGGCACCGACCAGTACAGCATCATCCTCACCGTGCCCGCCGAGGCCGGCACGTACCAGCTCGAGCCTTCCTCCGGGCGGTTCGTCGCCGTCACCAGGATCCTCGGCGGAGCGCAGAGCTGGACGTCGCGCGAACGGCCCGGTGCGACGGGCGTGGTGACCGTCGGGGGCGACAGGTCGGTGTCCGCCCGGTTCAGCGGGCTGGAGCCCAACGGCGGCGGGGCCGAGGGCAGCGTCGACGGGAACGTCGAGGTCCGCTGTGCCTGAGGACGGGCGGCCGCCGCCGCTCCCCCTCGTTCGTCACGTCAACGGGCTGGTGCTGGGCGGCCTCCTCACCATCCTGGCCATCCCCGTCGGCAGCACCGTCGCTGCCTACGAGGGCGAGGGGTGGCCGAACCTGCTCACCCTGGCGGCTGCGCTGGCCGCCTTCGTCCTCCTGGCCTTCGGCCTGCGCGTCGGCCCGACCAAGGACGACCGCAACGTGGCCAGCCACGGGGTGCCGGCCGAGGCCCTCGTCGAGCGCGCCGAGCGCCTGTCGATGACCGAGAGCCGGGGCGAGAAGGATCCGGTGGCCCAGGTCGTGCTGCTCGACCTGCGTGTCGAGGCCGAGGGCGAGCCGGTCACCCGCGTCCGCCTGCGCCGTTGGGTCCACATCGACAACCTCGACCAGCTCCAGCCGGGGGCGGTGCTACCGGCCAAGATCCTCCCCGGTCGCCCGCAGGATCCCGCCCTGGGCCTCGGGCGCTCCCGGGTAAGCCCGGGAGGCTGAGGGTACGGGAGCCCTTGTGCCCGACCGCTTCCGCCACGGCGTTGCCTCCTTCGACCCCCTTCAGGACGCAGTGCTGCTGTGGACGCTGGCCGACGGGGGAGGACCCGTGCGCTGGGTGCTGGCCGTCGACGAGCTGCTCAGCCGGGTGGTGGACGAGGGCACGGTGACGGCGGACGCCGCAAGCGGCATCGTCACGGTCGACGTCACCGGGCTGTCGCCCGGCACCCGGTACTGGTACCGGTTCGAGGCCGGCGGCGCCCGGTCGCCCGTCGGTCGCACCCGCACCCTGCCCGGGAAGGGGGCGGAGCGCCTCCGGCTGGGCGCTACGTGCTGCGCCCGCTTCGCCCAGGAGGAGTTCGGCGTCTACGGGGCGCTGGCCGAGGTCGACGTCGACCTCGTCCTCCACCTCGGCGACTACATCTACGAGGACTCCAAGGGCGACAAGCGGCCGACCGAGCCCGATCGCACCCTCGTCAGCCTCGACGACTACCGGACCCGGCACTCCCTCCACCGCCGCGACCCCGGGCTGCAGGCACTGCACGCTGCGCATCCGGTCGCCTCGGTCTGGGACGACCACGACCTGGCCGACAACGCCTGGCGCGACGGGGCCAAGTCCCACGACGACAGCGAGCACGGGCCTTGGCCCGACCGGAAGGCCGCTGCGCTCCAGGCCCACAACGAGTTCCTGCCGAAGCGCCTGGCCCGCCCGGACGACCCGACTTCGCCCTGGCGCCGCCTGGATGCCGGCGACCTGGCGTCGGTGGTGCTGACCGAGACACGCGCTCACCGCGACGAGCCGGTCGGATCCGACGACGACGCCGACATCGACGACCCTGAGCGCACGATCCTCGGGCCGGAGCAGCGGTCGTGGCTCCTCGACCAGGCCGCCGACCCGTCACCGGCCTGGCTGGTGATCGTCAGCGGCACGGTCGTCAGCGAGCTCGAGTTCAAGATGTCGGACAGCCTGGACGGCGCCATGCCCGAGAAGTACGCGGTGAAGGACGGGCTGGCCCGGAACTCCGACCAGTGGGACGGCTACCCCGCCGAGCGGGCAGACCTGGTCGGCGCCCTGGCGAAGCGCGGCGGGCCGACGCTGGTGCTGTCAGGCGACATCCACTCGTCGTGGGCCGTCGAGGGCCTGCGTGACGAGGATGGGCGGGCCACCGTCGTTGAGCTCGTGACCCCGCCGGCGGCCACCACCCCGGCCGGCAAGCTGCTGCCTCCAGGGGTCGGCGAGGCGCTCGGCGCGGTCATGAAGGAGTCGATCCAGGGCGCCAGGTGGGTCGACCTCGTCCACTACGGATTCGTCGTGGTCGACATCGAGCGGAGGGGCGCCACGGCCACCTGGTGGTGGGTCGACCCCGAAGACCACACCGCCTCCGCCCCGGGCCGCACCTGGCAGGTGGAGGGCGGCGCCCGCCCCCGGCTGGTCGACCCCGAGCCCCCTCCCCGGGGGCGGCGCTGGTGGAGCGTCGCCGGAGTGTCCGCCGTCGCCGCCGCTGCCGCCCTGGTCGCCCTCGTCGTCCGCCGGGTGAGGGGCTCTAACAGGCCGACCTGACAAGCGTCGGCACTGACACGCGCCCCGATTCTCCTGTCAGCTGGTCCGGGGTGGGGCTAGACGTTGGCCTTCTTCGCCGCCTCGGCGAAGGTGGCGGCCACGGCTGCGTGTCCGGCGGTCGAGGGGTGGAAGCCGTCGCTGCTCACGAGTGACGCCTCGGTGCCGTCGGCACGCGCCCTGAGGCTGGCGGCGTGGAGGTCGACGAGCACCGCACCCTCCTTCTCGGCGACTCGGGCGATGCCTTGGTTGTAGGCGTCGACCTTGGCGTTGAGGACTTCGGGCTGGGGGATCAGGTTCCGGGGAGCGCCAGGGAAGCAGGTGCCGGTGGGGTTGAGGCAGCCGCGGTAGAGG
>JBKJUI010000232.1:0-2654 GCA_046590775.1 Acidimicrobiales bacterium | reverse complement strand
CTTTCGTCCGACTATGAGTCGGTCGGGGTGAGGGTGCCGACCATTCCCTCACTCTGGTGGATCAGGCACACGTACCGGGTGTTGCTGAACGGCATCGTGAAGCTGAAGGTGATCGTCTGGAAGGGGTCGACGGCCCGGTCCACGCCCACCGGAGGCGATGTGAAGGTGTGGACCTCGTCGGTGGGGTTCTGGAACGTCATCGTCACCCGTGATCCAGCGGGGGCCGAGACGTCGGGCGGCACGAACAGGTGGGGGTGCTGCAACGTGACACTGAGCGACCGGTTGACGAAGACCGTCGGTGGGGGTGCGCCGAACCAGCCGACGACGTCGGCGATGACCTGGGTCTGGCCGGCGTCGTTGTTGAGGCTGATCCTGCCGCCGGCTCCGACCTTGACGATGACCAGGTTGGGCACGACGGCGCCGGCCCGGTAGTTGAGGTTGGAGGCGGTGGGCCGGGCCTCACCGGTGGGCCACACCGTCAGGTAGCTCTCGGCCGTCGGGTTGACGGCGGTGACGTTCACGACCACAGCCGACACGTCGGCCACCGGCACCCCGCCCCGGCCCGTGACCTGGAGCTCGAGCGGGACGCCCGCGCCGATCGGCGCCGCAGGCGCCCCGTTGCCCGTCCGGGTGTCCAGGATCCGGGCCGGGCTGAGAGGCGCGTAGATCGTCCCCGGACCAGCCGGAGCCGAGTACCAGCCGACCACGTCGGACAGGATGTGGGTCTGCCCGGTGTCGTTGTAGAGGCTGACCGCCCCGCCGGCGCCCACCTTGACGATCACCAGGTTCGGCACCACGTCGCCGGCCACGTAGTTGAGGTTCGACGCCGTGGGCCGGGTCTCACCGGTCGGCCAGGCCGTCAGGTAGCTGGACGGCGCCGTCGGGCCCACCACGGTCACGTTCATCGCCACCGCCGACACGCCGGAGGCCGGCACCCCGCCACTCCCGGTGACCTGCAGGTTGACCGACCCGCCCGGCCCGACCGTGGCCGCCGGCGCGCCGATGCCGATGCGGGTGTCGAGGATCCGGCTGGGGCTCAGCGCGTTGTACCGGGCCCCCTCGGCCGGATCGGCCCCGGCCTTGTACCAGCCGGCCACGTCGGCCAGCACGTGCACGGTGCCGGCGGCGTTGAACACGCTGACCTGGCCCCCGGCGCCCACCTTCACCTTCACCAGGTTCGGGACGGTCTGACCAGGCGAGTAGTTCAGGTTCGACGCCGTCGGCATCGCCTCACCCGCAGGCCACACCGTCATGTAGCTGCCCGCCGTCGGCGCCACCACCGTCATGTTCAACACCACCGCGCTCACATCGGTCGCCGGCACCCCGCCACGACCAGTCACCACGAAGCTCATCACGGCGCCAGGACCCACCACACCAGCCGGAGCGCCAACGCCCGAACGCGTGTCCAAGACCCGCGACGGCGGCAACGGGAAGAACGTCCCCGCCGACGAGGCCGCCGCCGCCGGCTTCGGCACCGGCGCGACGACCAGGAGGCTGGCCAGCACGGCGGCCACGGCCACCTGGGCTGCGGCGCGCCGGGCCCCGCCTTCGCGGCTTCCGGTCGTCGAGTGGCTCCTCTGCATGTGTCTCCCCTGTGATCGTGATTGCGTCAGCTGATGATGTCGAGCACCGGTGCGTTCAGCCGGAGGCCGCCCACCGAGCCCAGGAACGGGATGGATCCGAAGGTGAACACGCCGCCGTCGGCCGCAGCCAGCCAGTAGCCGAGGCCGCCGGGGGCGGCCTGCATGGCGACCACCGGAGCGTTGAGCCGCAGCCCGCCGGTCGAGCCACCGAAGGTGGCCGAGCCGTAGCTGAAGACGCCTCCGTCGCTGGCCGTGAGGTGGTACCCCTGGCCGTCCGCCGCCGCCGCCAGGTCGACGACGGGGGCGTTCAAGGGAATGCCACCGGTGGACCCGAAGAAGCCGGCGTCACCGAAGCTGAAGATGCCGCCGTCGCCGGCGACGAGCCAGTAGCCCTTCCCGCTGGCCGTGCCGACCATGGCGGTCACCGGCTTGTTCAGGGACCGGCCGCTCAGGTCGCCGACGTGGGTGGCGTCGCCAAAGGTCCGGACCGTGCCGTCAGCGAGGACGATCCAGTAGCCGCGCCCCGACGGCGTGGCCTCCATGGCCACCGCCGGCGAGGCGAGCGCCTGGCCCCCGAGCGAGCCGAGGAACGGGGCGTTGAAGGCGAAGACGCCGCCGTCGGAGGCCACGGTCCAGTAGCCGTCGAAGCCCGCCGGGTTGGTTGCTCCGCCGACGATCGGCCGGTTGAGCGGCACGCCGCCGGTGGAGCCGTGGAAGGCCCGGGCCCCGAAGCTGAAGATGCCCCCGTCGGCCGCCACCAGCCGGTAGCCCAGCAGCTCGCCCACCACGAAGGCGAAGCTCGACTGCCCCTCGCTCCCCTTGGCATCGCGGGCGGTGACGTACACCACCTGGTTCTCGTCGGGTCGGGACTGGGCGGTGTAGGTCCAGGTCCAGGTGCCGTTCCCGTTGTCGACGACGGTGCCGATCGAGGCACGCAAGGCGACGGCATCGCCGTCTGGGTCCGAGATCCTGCCGGTGACCGACACTTGCTGGCCGACCCCGGCCGTGACCGACGCGGTGGCGGTGTCGATGTTCGGTCGCTCGTTGCCGTCGGGCTTGACCACGATGAAC
>JBKJUI010000507.1:0-3138 GCA_046590775.1 Acidimicrobiales bacterium | reverse complement strand
GGGGTCGGTGAGGCCGACGAGCTCGAGGAGCTCGCCCACGCGGGTGTCGATGCGCCGGCGGTCCCAACCCAGCAGCTGCGGGACCGTGGCGATGTTGGAGGCCACCGTGAGGTGGGGGAAGAGTCCGACGGACTGGATGACGTAGCCAATCCGGCGCCGCAGCTGCACGGGGTCGACCGTGGTGACGTCCTCGTCGTCCAGGTAGACCCGGCCGCCCGACGGCTCGACGAGCCGGTTCACCATCTTCATCGTGGTGGTCTTCCCGCAGCCCGATGGGCCGACCAGGACGGCGATCTCGCCGGTCGGCACCTCGAGAGTCAGCTCGTGGACGGCCACCTGGCCGTCGGGCCAGACCTTCGACACGCCGTCGAGGCGAATCATCCCGGGAGACCTTAGGGTGCGCCCATGCTCCTCGGGGCCCCCAGCGACGGGTGGCTGTGGTGGGACTGGGTGACTCGCCATGTGTCCTCGTCGCCGGTGTCGCTGTCGCTGGTCGACTCGCTGCGCGAGCACGCCAGCCTCACGGTGCTGAGCGTGCTGATCGCCCAGCTGCTCAGCCTGCCGCTGGCCGTTGCCGCCTCACGGCGGCGCTCGGTCGAGACGGCCCTGGTCTCGGTGCTCGGCATCGTCTACACCGTGCCGTCCCTGGCGCTGTTTGCCCTTCTCGTGCCGATCACCGGGCTCTCCCGCACGTCGGCCCTGATCGGGCTCACGGCCTACAACCTCCTGGTCATGGTGCGCAACGACGTCGCCGGCCTGGCCGCGGTGCCGAACGACGTGAAGGAGGCGGCCACCGGGCTCGGCATGTCCGCCCGACGCCGCCTGGTGCGGATCGAGCTCCCGCTGGCCCTGCCGGCCATCGTCGCAGGAGTGCGGGTGGCCACGGTCTCCACGGTGGCGCTGGTGCCGATCACCGCCCTCATCGGCCAGGGCGGGTTCGGCCAGTTCATCAACGAGGGGCTGCAGGACCTGTTCAAGACGCCGCTCGTCGTCGGGATCGCGTGCTCCATCGTCCTGGCCGTCGTCGCCGACCTGGCCCTGGTGGCGCTCGAGCGGCAGATCAGCCCGTGGTCGCGCACCGCGTGAGCGCGCCCGGGCTCGTCTCTGCCTCCGGAGCCGGCGGGCTGTTCTCTGCCTCCGGAGCCGGCGGGCTCGTCGCCGGGATCGCCGGGGACACCGCCGCCTGGCTCACCTCCCGGGCGCAGTGGCGGGGCCCGCAGGGCATCCCGTCGCGGCTCGTCCAGCACATCGGGCTCTCGGCGCTCGTCCTGCTCATTGCTCTGGCCATGGCCCTGCCGCTCGGGCTGTGGCTGGGCCACCGGGGCCGAGGTGCCACCCTCGTGGTCGCCCTGGCCAACGTGGCCCGAGCCGTCCCTTCGTTCGGGCTGATCGTCCTCGGGGTGGTCGCCTTCGGCATCGGCTCCGGACCGGTGATCGTCGCCCTCGTGGTGCTGGCCGTGCCGCCCATCCTCGTGAACACGTCCACGGCCGTGCGCGGGGTGGACGCCGACCTGAAGGAGGCGGCCCGCGGCCAGGGTCTCACCGAGCTGCAGCTGCTGTGCCAGGTCGAGGTGCCGGCCTCGGTACCGCTGATCCTGGCGGGGATCCGCACCGCCGCCGTCCTCGTCGTCGCCACGGCCACCCTGGCCGCCGTGGTCCCGGGTGTCGGCGGGCTCGGTCCCTACATCGTCGACGGGATCGGCCAGCAGGACTTCCCGAAGGCCGTGGGTGGCGCCGTCCTCGTCGCCTTGCTGGCCGCGCTCACCGAGGGCGGCCTGGCCGTCGTGCAGCGGGTGGCGACGCCGGCCGGGCTGCGTCCCGGACGGGAGCGGGCCCGGCGCCAGCGGCTGGAGGGGTTCTGACAGCGACCGCTCCGGGGTGCCAGGCTGCCCCGCCATGCGAGCCAAGCTGTCGGTCCTGATCGCCCTCTTCGTCCTGCTCGGCGTGACAGCCGGCTGCGGGGAGAACAGCGACACCACCAAGGCGTCCGGGGGGACCAAGATCATCGTCGGCTCGTTCGGCTTCTCCGAGAGCGAGACGCTGGCGCAGATCTACGGCGAGGTGCTGCGCAGGGCCGGCGCCGATGTCGAGTACCGGCTCAAGCTCGGCAGCCGCGAGGTGGTGGGGCCCGCCCTCGAGAAGGGTGACATCGACATGGTGCCCGAGTACCTGGGCAACTACCTCGCCTTCCTCGACAAGTCCAAGGCCAAGGGGCTTCCCGTTCCCGAGGCGCTGAAGGCGGTGCAGGCCGCGGCGGCGGCCAAGGGCGTCACGGTGGCCGAGGCGTCCGAGGCGGCCGACGGCGACGTGCTGGCCGTCACCAAGGACTTCGCCACCAAGAACGGGCTCAAGACGATCGGCGACCTGGCCAAGCTCCCAGGCCCCGTCACCCTGGCCGGGCCGTCCGAGTGCGAGACCCGTGAGACCTGCCTGCTCGGCCTGCGCGACGCGTACGGCCTCACCGTGACCTTCCTGTCCACCGGAGGAGACGCCGGCGGGCCCATCACGAAGAAGGCGCTCGACGAGGACAAGGCCCAGGTCGGCCGCCTCTTCTCGTCCGACCCCGACACCGGCAAGACCGGCAAGTACGTCGTCCTCGAGGACGACAGGGCCTTCCAGCAGGCCGGCAACATCGTGCCGGCCATCCGCACCACCAAGGTCACGCCGGCCATCCTCGAGGTGCTCAACAAGGTCTCGAAGGCCCTCACCACCGAGAAGCTGGTGGACCTCAACGAGAAGACCGACGTCGACAAGGAGGACCCGAAGGCGGTCGCCGCCGCCTTCGTCAGCACCGAGAAGCTCTAGACCACGCAACGAGGAGGAACCTGTGACGAGGTCCCAGCGGTGACGAGAGCGGAGCCGTCCAGAGGGCCGTCCAGAGGTACGTCCTGCCCGACCCCACCAAGTTCTTCAGCGTCGTCTCGACCCGCACCATCGCAGCCGAGGCCGGGCTACTCGGTGATCCAGCACAACGCCGTCATCCAGGCGGGCTCCAGCGGCGGCCCGATGGTCGACGAGACCGGCCGGATCGTCGGTCTCACCACGGCCGGCAACACAGGCGAGAACCAGGGCACGTTCTACTTCTCGGTCCCGGTCACGCTGGTGAGGGAGTTCCTGCAGCGCAAGAACGTGCAGGCC
>JBKJUI010000438.1:0-3945 GCA_046590775.1 Acidimicrobiales bacterium | reverse complement strand
GAGGGATGCACCCGGTCTTCGAGCACCTCTTCGGCCTGCTGAACCCGGGGGCCCGACAGCGCGGCGAGGTTCTTCAACCTTCCTCCGGAACGAGTCTTCGAGGTCGGGACCAGGGTGGAGATCTAGTCCCTGCACGCCGTGGTCAATGGCCACTGTCAATGGTTCGAATGACCTATCAGGCCGGCGTGCGGTGGGGACGATGGATGGTCTGTGACTACACGACGGCGGACGGCACAACGGACACCACGGCGGCAGCGGTCTGAGGACGGCGCCAGCCTGGTGGAGTACGTGCTCCTCCTCAGCCTGATCTTCGTGGTCTGCCTCGTGTCCGTCGCCTACTTCGGCACGAGCGTCGGGATCCGCCTCAGCAGCGTGGGCTCGAGCATCGATGCCGTCCCCTCGCCATGATCACCTGGACTGACGACGTTCAGGGTCGCTCCAGCAAGACCCACCTCATGTCGCCGGCCGCCTCCCGCCACCCCCGCTGCTGGAGGGCGGGCACCAGCGGCAGGGATCGGTCCCACAGCACCGCATCGACGTCGGGCCGGTCGAGGACCTCGAGTGCGCCCGGGCCGGCCCGAAGCAGGCTCACGTAGTCGAGGGACAGCTTCTGCGGGTACATGTCGTAACGGTCGTCGATGAACACACGCGCCCCTCGGCCGCGCCGCAGGATGAGGTAGCAGCCCACCGTGTCCTGGGTGGCGACGACCCGGTCAGGGCCGAAGGCGCCGATGCGCTCACCGGTCTGCACCACCTCGACGGGATAGGACTCGAGGGCCAGGGCTCCCGACGAAAGCGCGTTGGCGACCAGCACCACGGCCACCACGCCGACGAGGACGGCGACCAGCCGGTCCCGCCGGCCTGGCCCCGCGCTCGGGGCCACAGGCTCCGCCTCGGCGGCCTCGTCCCCCGCCGGTTGGAGGCGGGTCAGGGCGAGGCCGAGCGCCGGGGCCAGGACGATCCCTGCGGGAGCGAGGTTGCGCTGGGCCATGAGGGCGAGGAGGAGGAAGGCGCCGGCCGGCAGCGCTGCGCTCCAGCGGAGGCGCTGGCGGGAGAGCACCACCACGGCCAGCGCCAGCCCGACGGCGGCGATGAGTCCCGGCCCGGTCTGGAAGTTGGCCGGGCGCCACTCGGTGATGAGCCGGAAGATCTCCCGCCGGCCGCCCAGGGTGAGCGGGAAGAGGAGGAGCCGGGGCCCCAGCGGGTTGATGCACGCGAGCAGGAGGCCACCGGCGAACCAGAGCCCGGCCCGGAACCTCGCCGTCACCAGGCGGCGCTCGTCGATGGCGGCGCCGAGGGCGGTGGCCAGCAGCCACACGGCTCCGAGGGGGAAGCTGCCGTGGCTGTTCACCCACACCCAGGCGACGGGGAGCAGCAGCCACGGCCGGCGACCTCCCTCGACCACCAGGATGGTGAGGGCGAGGCAGGCCAGGCCGAAGAGCAGCGGCCGGGGCGACCACCATGGGCCGCTGACGGCCACGGCCACCAGCGCCGCTGCGAGCGTGCGGAGGGCCGAGCCGGCCCGGGCCAGGCGGTGCACCAGGAGGGCGAGGAGGGCGGTCAGGGCACCGTTGAGGACGAGCAGCGCCCCGCCCCCGTCGTCGAGCTTCTCGGCCAGCCCGTAGGCGACGGCGGGGAGCCACGACTGCACGACCCACTTGGCGCCGGTCGCGGTGGCGCTGTAGGGGTCGACCCGGGGGATGCCGCGACCGGCGACGATGTCAACCCCGGTGCGCAGGTGGACGAACGTCGAGTTGTCGCCGATCGGACGGGCGCCGAGCGCCAGCCCGACGAGCCCGAACGCCGCGGCGAAGAGTCCGTCGAGCGGTCGGCCGGCCGGCCGGCCGCTTTCAGCCTCAGAGGAAGGCAACCGGGTCGAAGCTCTCGATGTCGATGATCCGCAGGCGGGGCAGCACCTTGTTGAAGCACCGCACGTCGTCCTCGAGGTCGAAGACCTGCAGGCCTGCAGCGACCAGCTCGGCATAGCCGGAGTTCACGAACTCGCGGAAGGCGAGGAGCCCGACCCTGCGGTCGGCGCCCAGCAGCGCCTGGACCTGCGGCAGGAAGTCGCCGTCGTGGCTGCCGAGCATGACGTTGCCGCTCCGGTCCGCCACCGCCTCGAGCGTGCGCTGGATGCCCACGTCCACGACCTTCATGCCGGCCGGCCCCGAAAGCAGGACGGGACGCAGCCCCATGGCCACGAGGGCCTGCACGAAGGGCATCGGGAGGTTCCCCGAGCTGGCGTTGATGAAGAAGAGCGCCTTGACGGGGCAACCCCACGTGCGCTGCACGAACTCGACGACGCGCTCCCAGCGTGGACGCTCGTCGGGTGCAGGTCGGTGCCCCAGCACGCTGACCCCGAGGGTTGCGTCGAGGTTCTCCCCGTCGATGAGCAGGTAGGAGACCGGCCCGCCCTCGACGGCCTCATCCGAGAGCTGGGCGTCCCGGATCTCGGCCATCGAGCCGATCGTACGAGGAGTCCGAACGCCTCGCTTGCGGCAGAATGCACGGGTGCGCTGGCGGACGGTGTGTCGGCTGGCCGGCCAGCTCCCCGAGGTCCTGGACGGGCGCACGTACGGAACGCCGGTGCTGAGCGTGCGTGGGTCGTTCCTGGCCATCCTCAGCGACGACCGGCGCTCGCTCCTGGTGAAGGCCGCTGACGAGGACCGGATCGCCCTCTGTGCCAGCAAGCCCCGAACCTTCTCGCCGGGGGGGCCGACGTGGAACGGCTCGACCGTGGCCGTGCGGCTGGCGTCAGTCGAGCAACAGGACCTGTGGGACGTGCTGGTCAGTGCCTGGCGGCGCAGCGCGCCGCCCAGCCTGGTCGCCGAGGTCGATCCGTCGTCGCTCCGGCGCCAGGCTGGCTAGCCCGTCGTTGGATTGCTGAAGCCGCTACTCGGGGGTGGGGGCGGCCTCGACCGGTTCGGC
Source organism: Acidimicrobiales bacterium (assembly GCA_046590775.1). GTDB lineage: Bacteria > Actinomycetota > Acidimicrobiia > Acidimicrobiales > JAUJNH01 > JAUJNH01. Next base: position 1,017 of record JBKJUI010000438.1, on the reverse strand, counting down.
AGCCGCCTCGGGTGCGGCGGCCGGCTCGGCCTCGCTGCTGGCCGGGGCCTCGGCGGGGGCATCCTCCCCATCAGCCGGGGTCGGTGCCACAGCGAGGTCGGCCCAGGCGGCCTGCGCCTCGGTCTCTGGCTCGAAGCCGGTGTAGTCGGCGCCGATGTAGTTGCCCTGGTCGTCGTAGGCGTGCTCGCCGAAGTGCTCGCGGTACTCCGCCGCAACCTCCCCGCCCTCGGCCGCCTGCTTGATCGACAGGCTGATGCGCCGACGGTTCAGCTCGATGTCGATGATCTTGACCCACAGCTCCTCGCCGGGGTTGACCACCTGCTCGGGCAGGTCGACGTGGTGGCTGGCCATCTCGGAGATGTGGACCAGACCCTCGATCCCCTCGCCGACCTGCACGAAGGCGCCGAACGGCACGAGCTTGGTGACGCGGCCGTAGACCAGCTCGCCCACCCGGTGGGCGCCGGCGAACTCCTGCCACGGGTCCTGCTGGGTGGCCTTGAGCGAAAGGCTGATCCGCTCGCGGTCGAGGTCGACGTCGAGCACCTGCACCTCGACCTCGTCACCCACCGCCACCACCGAGGACGGGTGGTCGACGTGCTTCCAGGACAGCTCGCTGACGTGGATGAGCCCGTCCATGCCGCCGAGGTCGACGAAGGCGCCGAAGTTCACGACGCTCGAGACCGTGCCCCGCCGCACCTCGCCCGGCTTCAGGTTGTGGAGGAAGTCCTCGCGCTGCTCCTTCTGGGTCTCCTCGAGGAAGGCCCGGCGGGACAGCACGACGTTGTTGCGGTTCTTGTCGAGCTCGATGATCTTCGCCTGGACCGTGGTGCCGATGTACGGCGCGAGATCGCGGACTCGGCGGAGCTCGACCAGCGATGCGGGCAGGAAGCCGCGCAGCCCGATGTCGACGATCAAGCCGCCCTTGACGACCTCGATGACCGGGCCCTTGACGACGCCCTCGCGCTCTTTGATCGCCTCGATCGTCCCCCAGGCCCGCTCGTACTGGGCCCGCTTCTT
>JBKJUI010000299.1:0-4443 GCA_046590775.1 Acidimicrobiales bacterium | reverse complement strand
CTGATGCTGACCGCCCGCGACGCCGAGCTCGACCTGGTGGTCGGCCTCGAGGTCGGCGCCGATGACTACTTGACCAAGCCGTTCAGCCCGCGAGAGCTGGTGGCCCGGGTGCGGGCGCTGCTGCGCCGGGCATCGCGGGCGGCTGAGGCCGCCGCCGCTGGGTCGGGGCCCGAGCAGGTGGGAGGGATCGAGCTCGACCGGGCCGCCCGCCGGGTGCGGAGGGACGGGGGCGTCGTGCACCTGACGCCCACCGAGTTCGACCTGCTCGCCTGCCTGGCCGCCAAGCCGGGCACCGTCCTCACCCGGACCCAGCTGCTCGCCGAGGTGTGGGGCTACCGCGACGGCAGCGGCATTCGCACGGTCGACAGCCACGTGCGGGCGCTGCGCCGCAAGCTGGGTGACGGCCTGGTGCGCACCGTCCACGGGGTCGGCTACTCCATCGAGGACGAGGCCCAGCCGGAGGGCGGCGCATGAGCCTCCGCCCGCTCGACCGCCTCCACTCGATCAAGGTGAAGCTGGGCGTGGTCGTGCTCGGCTCGGTTTTCGCCACCACCGTCACCATCTTCTACGGCTGGATCATCGGCCTGCGGATCGAGCTGCAGGTCCTGCTCACCGCGGCGGTGTTCCTCGTCGTCACCCAGGTCCTGGCCCACGGCATGACGCTCCCGCTGCGCCAGATGGCGGTGGCCGCCCGGCGGATAGCCGCCGGCGAGTGGGAGGTGGAGGTGACGACGACGAGCCGGGACGAGGTGGGCGACCTGGCCCGCGCCTTCTCCTCTATGGCCGACCAGCTGGCCCAGGTGGACCGCCAGCGCCGGGCGCTGCTCGCCGATGTAAGTCACGAGCTGCGGACCCCGCTGGCCGCCCTGCAGGCCCGGCTCGAGAACCTGGTCGACGGGGTGGAGGCGCCAGACCCGGAGGTGCTGGCAACCATGCTGCGGGCCACCGAACGCCTGGGCCGGCTCGTGACGCAGGTGCTCGACCTCTCTCGCCTCGAGGCCGGCACCGACGTGGTCGAGCACCGCCCCTTCGACCTGGCCGACGTCCTCGAGGGAGCGGCCGACGAGGCCAGGCTGGTGAGCCCGGGCATCCAGCTCGTCCTCGAGGTCGAGCCCGGCTGCAAGGCGCTCGGTGACCCCGAGCGGGTGCATCAGGTCGTGGCCAACCTCCTCGAGAACGCCGTGCGCCACAGCCCAGCCGGGGCTCCGGTGCGCCTCAGCGCGGCCGCCTCGCCCCGGGGCGGCACCATCGCCATCGAGGTGGCCGACCAGGGCCCGGGGATTCCGGCGTCCGAGGCCGAGCGGGTGTTCCAGCGCTTCCACCGGGGAGCAGACGGCGGTGCCGGCCTAGGGCTGGCCATCGCCCGCTGGATCGTCGACCTGCACGGCGGCACCATCCGCGCCCTACCGGTGCAGCCGACCGGCTGCCTCATCCGGGTCGAGCTCCCCGTGCCCTGAGCTCGGCTCGCTGAGCTCCAACCCCTTCCACCGAACCCCGATCCACCTCCAGGAGACGACCATGACCGCGACCCCCTGGTCGAGCGCGCCCTCGGCGTCGTTCGAGCCCCCTGCCTCGCTGCACGCCGACCGCCCCGCCGATCTCGCCGTGCTCGCCGCCTGCGCCGTCAGCGCCGTCGGAGCCGACCTGGCGGCGCGCACCGGCATCCCCGGCCTGGCCGCAGCCGCCGTGCCCGTGGCCGCCTGCGCCAGCCTCGTCGCTACCCGTCGCTTCCCGAACCCGCAGGCCAAGGTCCTGCTGGCGGTGGCGCCGGTGCTCACCGCCTTCCTGGCCCTGCGCACCTCCGAGGCCAGCCTGGTGCCCCGACGTCCTGGGCGGCGCCTTCCTCGTGGCCCTCGCCGCCAGCCTGGCCCGTGGAGGCAGCCTCCTCGACCTCACGTTCCCCGGGCTGGCCGGCCGCCTGGCCCTCACCACGACCCACGGCCTCCTGGCCCCGGCCTTCCTGGTGCGCCCCCTGGCCCGGCTGGCGGGGGAGCGGCGCCGGTCGTGGGCGGTGGCCCGGGGGCTGGCCATCGGGGTTCCCGTGGTGGTGGTCCTCACCGCCCTGCTCGCCTCGGCCGACGCTGTCTTCGCCTCGCTGTTCCGCCTGCCGGACGCGGGCGACCTGGCGCTCCACGTCGTCCTTCTCGGGTTCGGCACCGCCGTCGCCGCCGCCCTGCTGCGCCACGCCTCGTCTCCCACGGCCGACCTGCCCCTGGGTCAGGCCCCCTCGCTCGGGCGGCTCGAGGCCCGGATGGTGCTCGGCGGGCTCTGCGGGGTCTACGCCGCCTTCGCCGCCGCCCAGGTGGCGGTGGCGGCAGGCGCGGCCGACCGGATCCTGTCCGAAGAGGGCCTCACCTACGCCGAGTACGCCCGGAGGGGGTTCTTCCAGCTCCTGGCCGCCGCCCTGCTCACCGCCGTCGTCCTGCTCTGCGTGCGGGCCTGCGGGCTCGCCGGGGATCAGGTCGGCACCGCTCTGGCCCTCGTCGCTGTGGCCCTCACCGAGGTGGTCGTGGCCCTGGCCGTGCACCGGCTGTCCCTGTACGAGGACGCCTACGGGCTCACCCTCCTGCGGCTCGCGGCCACGGCCGGAGCGGTCTGGATCGGGCTCGTCTTCCTGCTGATCGGCATGGCCGTGGCCGGCGTGGGTGCCGGGCGCTCGTGGCTGCCCGGAGCGATCGGGGTGGCGACCCTGGTGGGCCTGCTGGTGTGGAACCTGGCCAACCCAGCCGCCCTGGTGGCCCGGCGCGACCTCGACAGGGCCAGAGTAGACCCCTCCTACCTGGCCAGCCTCGGCGACGACGCCGTCCCCACCCTCGTCGCCCGTCTGGACGACCTCGATCCGGCCGTCGCCGCAGATCTGAAGGGGCAGCTCTGCGCCGAGACCCCGGAGAAGCGCCGTGGCGCCCTCGAGTGGAACCTGGCCGCCAGCAGGGCCTCATCGGCCCGCCGGACCCTCGGCTGCTGAGGTTGCAGGGGCAGGGCCGGCGCGGGTTAGCCCACTTCTGGCTTCCCTGGGGACCAGAACCGGGCAGACCCGAGAGGGGTCAGGCCGGGAGGACCGACCAGTCGGTGCCGTCGGCGTGGTCGCGGATCTCGATGCCGGCGGCGACCACGACGTCGCGGATGGTGTCGGCGTCCGCCCAGCGCTTGTCGGCACGGGATCTGCGGCGGAGGGTGAGGAGGCCCTCGACGAACGGGGCGACGATGTCCCGGCGGTCGACCAGGCCCTCGGCGGCGACGTGGCCGAGGCGGGTGATCATGCCGCGGAGGGCGGCTCGGGCCTGGGTGCGCTCGTCGGACTGGGTCGTATCGGCCCCCCAGGCGTCGAGCGCCGCTTCGAGGGCGAGGACGGCGGCCACGGCCCCGTCGGCGTCGCGCCCGGCCACGGCCGCCTCGAAGGCGGCCTCGGCGGCGGCGGCGTCCTCGGCCACCGACGCCCCGCCCACCTCGGCCGGCGGTGCGGGCGGCTCGGCCGAAGGCGCCGCAGGACGGGCGCCAGAAGCGGCGTCGGCCCGGCCTTCGGCGCACCCCTGCAGCTCTGCCAGCGGCATCGACTCCCCGGCGGCCAGAGCGAGGACCTCGACACCCCCGACCCGGAGGACCACCCCGCCGCGCCCCGACACCGAGGCCGTGGACTCCTGGAGGTCGAGCAGGAGGGCGGTGTGCTCGTCGACGCCGATCACGCAGGTCCCGTCGGCCAGCTCGGCCTCGAGTCGGTGCAGCCGCTCCTCGCCCAGGTAGCAGAAGCGGGTGTCATGGGTCCCCCCCTCGGCGTTGTCCCAGTGGGGGATGACGGCGGCGCGCAGGCCGGCCAGGCGGCCGAGCATGTCGAGCCCGTCGAGCCAGCGGGGCTCCTCGCCCACCTTGTAGACCTCATAGACCGGGACCGTGGCCAGTCCGAGCGTGAGGGCGGCCGCCGAGGAGAAGGTCAGCACCCCGCCGCGCTCCACGACCCGGCCCAGCAGGTCGGGCACCGGCGTCCCGGCCCACGTGCGCAGGGCGTAGGACGGCGAGCCCGGGCCGGCGTAGGCCCACCCCGCCTCGCGCATCAGGGCCAACGACTTCTCGTGGCCCAGCGGGTCGGCGGCCGCGGCCGCCGTCGAGCGGAAGGTGCCGACAGCCAGCTCGTGGCCCACCCGCTCCCGGAAGTGGGCGAGGGTCCGGGCCGTCAGGTCGTCGGCGTTGCCCTGGAAGCCGTAGGGGCTGTCGAGCAGGACGGCCGGCGCCCCGACCGGAGCCCGGGCCAGCGCCTTCTGGTGGACGGTGACCATCGACGGCGCCGTCTCCCCCGAGCCCATCACGACGATCAGTCCGGCGGCTCCCACCGCCCCAACCTGCCAGGTGGACGGGCCCGCCCGCTGCGACACGGTCGCCGCAGCACGACGAGCTAGCTCGCGCCGCGTGCCTCGAGCTGACCCCGGCCCCAGTCCTCGATCAGCTTGG
>JBKJUI010000268.1:0-2836 GCA_046590775.1 Acidimicrobiales bacterium | reverse complement strand
GCGAGACCGCCGTTCTCCGGCTGCTGGACAAGACCCGCAGCCTGTACAAGCTCGGCCAGCTCGGCATCCCCCCGGAGCCCCACGCCGTGCTGTCCCGCATGGTGCGCTCGCCGTTCGGCATGGTCGTCCTCGCCGGCCCGACGGGCAGCGGGAAGACCACGACGCTCTACGCCGCCCTCGCCGGAATCAACACGCCCGAGCGCAACATCATGACGATCGAGGACCCGGTCGAGTACGTCGTCGCCGGCATCAACCAGACCCAGATCAACCAGACCGCCGACATCACCTTCGCCGGCGGCCTCAAGTCGATCCTCCGCCAGGACCCCGATGTGATCCTCGTGGGTGAGATGCGTGACGTCGAGACGGCCCGCATCGCCGTCCAGTCGGCGCTCACCGGCCACCTCGTGCTCTCCTCCATCCACGCCACCGATGCCGTTGCCGCCCTCCTGCGGTTCCTGGACATGGGCATCGAGAACTTCCTCGTGGCCAGCTCCGTCCTGGCCGTCGTCGGACAACGGCTGGTCCGCAAGATCTGCGAGGCGTGCCAGGTGCCCTTCAAGCCGTCACCCGAGGAGCTGGCGTTCTACATGCAGGCCGACGGACCGCCGAAGAAGCGCTTCTTCCACGGCGAAGGCTGCAACTTCTGCTCCCACACCGGCTACCAGGAGCGCATCGGCGTCTACGAGGTGCTCGTGGTCGACGAGCAGCTGCGCAAGCTCATCGTGCGAGGCGCCGACGCGGATGAGTTCCGCTCCTTCGCCGTCTCCAGTGGGATGAAGACGCTTCGTGACGAGGGCCTCCGCCTCGTCAGCGAGGACGTCACCACCATCGCGGAAATCCTCCGAACGATCTACGTGGCTTAGGAGCGCGCCGTGACGACCTACGCATACAGGGCGCTCACCCTCGAAGGGAAGAAGGCCAAGGGCCGCGTCGACGCCGAGAGCCAGTACCGGGCCCAGGGCCAGCTCACCGAGATGCACCTCACCGAGGTCAGGCTCAAGGAGCATAAGGACCTGCTCCACATGGAGCTGACCAAGAAAAAGGTCAAGCGGGAAGAGGTCATGCACTTCTCCCGACAGCTCGGTGCATTCGTCCGGGCCGGCGTGCCGATTGTGGACGCGGTCAACGTGATCGCCCAGGAGGCGAGCAACGAGCGGTTCAAGTCGGTCCTCGTCGAGGTGTCCGATGCCCTCCGCGGAGGCGAGACGTTCACCGACGCCATGGCCACCCACGCCGACGTGTTCCCCCGCTACTACATCGACATCCTCCACTCGGCCGAGCTCACCGGCTCCCTCGACGCCGTGCTCGACCAGCTCGCCGAGTACATCGAGCGCGACCTCGAGGCCCGGCGGAGCATCACCTCCGCCCTCGTCTACCCCGCCATCGTCATGGTGATGGCCCTGGTCACCGTCGCCGTGCTGACCGGCTTCGTCCTCCCCCGGTTCGAGGACTTCTTCGAGTCCTTCGACGCCGAGCTGCCCCTCCCCACCCGGATCATGATCGGCCTCGGCAGCTTCGTCGGGAGCTACTGGTGGGCCATCCTCCTGTCCATCGTCGGCGGAGCCGCAGGGATCGTCCTCGTCCTACGCACCGAAGGCGGCAAGCAGAAGCGCGACAAGGCGCTCCTCAAGGTCGCAGTCATCGGCTCAGTCGTCCGCTTCGCCATCCTCGAGCGCTTCTGCCGCATCCTCGCCGCCATGGTGAAGGCCGGGGTGCCGCTCCCCGACGCCATGGCCGTCGCCACCGACACCACCGCCAACCGCGTGTTCCGCAGCGCCCTCGTCGGAGCGCGGGAAAAGATGATCAACGGCGAGGGCCTCGCCGGGCCGCTCGATGCGACTGGGCTGTTCCCAGGCGTGGCCAGGCAGATGGTTCGGGTGGGCGAGGAGACCGGCACGCTCGACCAGCAGCTCGAGACAGCCGCTGAGTTCTACGGGCTGGAGCTGAAGTACAAGCTCAAGAAGCTCACGGCGCTGTTCGAGCCGGCCATCATCGTCTTCGTCGGTCTGGTCGTCGGCTTCGTCGCCATCGCCATGGTCTCGGCCATGTACGGCATCTTCGACCAGGTGAACATCGCATGACCGGCGAGCGTCCGGTGCGGTCCGAGGCCGGCACCACGCTCGTCGAGCTGCTCATGGCCGTCGCCATCCTCGGCATCGCCGTGGTCTCGATCGTGACCGCCATGGGCACGTCGATCATCGGCACCGACCACCATCGCAAGCAGGCCCAGGCCCACACCGTGTTGCTGAGCGCCGTCGACGTCGTCAAGAGCCAGGCCTACCAGTCCTGCGCCACCGCCGGCAGCTACGCCCCCGCGACCGGCGTGACGTTGCCCGCCGGGTGGACTGCATCGGTCGTCTCGGTCCAGAGCGTCACCTACTGGAACGGCTCCACCTTCGCCGCATCCCCGTGCGTGCCGGATCCCAAGCTCCAGCTCGTCAAGGTCCAGGTGGCGACGCCGGACGGTCGGGCCACCGAATCGGTCTCCGTCGTGAAGCGGAACCCGTCGTGAACCGCCGGCTGGTGCGATCGGAGGCGGGCTTCACCCTGGTCGAGATGCTGATGGTGGTCGCCGTCCTCGGCATCATCATCGTTCCCCTCACCAACGCCATGTTCGTCGGGCTCCGAACAACCGACCGGACCGCGAAGGTGCTCGTGACGTCGGCCGACCGCCAGATGCTGACCAACTACCTTCCGCCTGACGCGCTCAGCGCCACGGCGGCAACGGTGGACCCCACGGTCACCGGCTGCCTGATCACCGATGGAACCCGGGTCGTCCTGATGACCTGGAGCGAGTTCGACGGCGCCGTCACGTCCTACGCCTCCGACTACCGCC
>JBKJUI010000246.1:0-5976 GCA_046590775.1 Acidimicrobiales bacterium | reverse complement strand
CGGCGAGCAGGTGATCGAGGAGCTCACGCCCGAGGAAGCTGAAGCCTTCCTGGCCGCGCTCACTGACCTTGGCCGCTCGACTGAACCGGGGCCAGGTCGTCGTCAACACCGACGTCTACAGCGCTCGTCTCGGCCCCAACTCGACAGTCGCGCGCCGGGCTGGTCAGCTGCGGCACGCAGGGTTCGAGCTGCTGCCGACCTTCGGCCGACCCCACTTCACGGTCAGGGCGACGAGCGACCATCCCGACGAGCTCGGCCGGTTGCTCGACGCCCTCGGTGACGCCGAGCGCAACCCTTACCATGGTCGAAGACCAGGACGGAGGTAACCGTGGTCAGCGTCGACATCACCTGCGACCTCATGGACGTAGACGAGACCGGCCAACGTGTGGACCTTCCTGCGCGAAGCCCGAGACCCCGCGTTGATCGAGCCTGGAGCGATCGTCGTCGCCGGGGACGAAGACGCACCTGCCGTCGCCGAAGTCGTCGACATCGTCAGAAGCCGGCCGGCAAGGTTGTGCGCCTTCGCATGCTCCCCGGGGCGGTCGAGGACTACGAGGCGCTGGTGCGGCGGACGATCACACCGGCCTGAGCCGTCATCGTGGTCGGCGCCCTCAGTCTCCGGTTGCCATTGCCGCTGATCGACCTCTTGCCTGCCTTCACTGCGGAGGTCGACCGTGCGCTCCGAGCCCACGATGCCGCCGACCTCGCGGACCAGTTGCGTGGGCTGTCGATCACCGCCGTCTGCAGGTGTGGCGACGACTTCTGCTCGAGCTTCTACACCGGCCCTCGACCGGATGGGCCTTGGGGCCAGACGCTCAGGAACGTCTCGCCGGAGGTGGCGGCCGGGATGATCGTCCTCGATGTGGTCGATGACCAGATCCGGTACGTCGAGGTGCTTGACCGCGCTGACGTGAAGTCGATCATCGCAACGCTCGTCGAGTGACCGCGGCGTCGATTTCTGGTCGCCCGGACGTCGGCGCACGCAGGGGAGACGACCACCGCCGAAACCTGCCGGATGCCGGGTGATCGGCAGCAGAGAGGCTGCACGACGGGCCGCGCCTGGTACGGGCAGCGGAGGTGTGGGCGCATCCTCACGGTTCGGTCGTCGCTGACCGACGTGGACATCGCGGCGACGGTCCTGGTGCCGTCGCCAGGGGATGAGGTTCGCCGGTCATCGTCGCCACCGCCCGTGCGACGTCGGCGAGGGTGGCGTGGAGGTAGCGGCCGGTGACCGATGGTGGGGAGTGGCCGGCGAAGGCTTGGGCGACGGGGTAGCCGGCGAGGCGGCCGACGGCGGTGATGACGGTGTGGCGCAGGACGTGGGCCGACACCGGCGTGCGCTCCGACCAGCCCAGCGCGTCCCGGGCCCGGCCGAAGACGGTGTCGTAGCGGCGGGCCGAGATCGGCCGACCATCACGGGTGCGTAGCACCGGGTCGTCGGGGTCGACGGCGCCGCGGCTGGTGGCGTGATCGGCGAGGAGGCGGGTGAGGCTGGGGGAGATCGGTTGCTCGCGGTCGCTGTCGCCCTTCTCTCGCAGCCACACCGTCGACCGGTGGGCGTCGAGGTCACGGAGGCGCAGACCGAGGGCGCCCTGTCGGCGGGCACCGGACTCGAGGTGGAACCGCACGAGGAGGATGTCGAGGCCGGGGTCGCGACTGGTCGAGCAGACGGCATCGACGAGCTGGGCGAGCTCGTCGTCGTCGAGGGCTCGGCGGCGGCTGCGGGCCCGTCGTGGCTTGGCCAGCCCTGCGGCCGGGTTCATGGCCACCAGGCCGGCGGCGGCGGCCCGGGCGAACAGGGCGCGGAGGGCGGCGACGCAGGTCTCCCGTGAGGCTCGACCGGTGCTGGCCGGCCGGGCCCGCTGGGCTCGGGCGGCGGCGGCGGTGACGACGGCGGCGAGGTCGTCGATGGTGACTTGGTGGAGGTGCCGGTCGCCGAGGTGGGTGACGGCGAGGCGCCAGTAGGGGCGGTAGGTGCGGGCCGTGGCCGCACCGAACACGGTGTCCATGGTGGCCACGAACTCGGCCACCGTCGGCACCGCATGACCCGGCTCGTCGGCGGCGATCAGGTCCTCGATGGTCAGCCCGAGCGCCCGGGCCTCCTCGAGCAAGACTCTGGCCCGCAGGCTCCGGTCGGTCACGACCGGCCAGTGGCCAGCAGGTCACCGATGGCATCGAGGACCGAGGCCGGCGCCACCACGACCAGCGGCCGGGCCGCCTCGGCGCCGACGAGCAGAGACCGTTCGGCCGTGCGGCGCAGCCACGCCGGCAACAGCAGCCGGCCGTCGGGGCCGACCACGAAACCCGGGCCGTCGGTCCGGGTGGCGTCGAGGACCAACCCGGTGCGCCGGCACACCCCGTGCACCGTCCGAGCGACGCCGCGCTGGTGGCCGAGGACCGCGAGGGCCGGGGCAGGGAGACGGATCCGGCCGCCGGGCTCCCAGGTCCGCACCGCCCACGACCACCGACGCGGAACGGGGTCGCGGCCCAGGTCGGCGAGCTGGCGGAGAGCGGTGCTGGAGCGCAGGTCGGGCATGACGCCCGGAACGGCACCCCCGTCGCGGCCTGCCAGGGCCGCGATGAGGAAGTGGATTAACTCGTGGCTATCTGACCACTGAGCGGTGGGCGAGGGGGACTTATCGACTGCTCATTGGTCTGATTACCAGCGGAGTTGCTGGTCATCGGGCCTCCTGCGGCCATCGTGACGCCGCACGGCACCGAGTGCAAGTCGTCGATGCAGCTGTCGACGTCTGGGAGTGTGACCCACCGCTTGGCGGCCCAGCGGTTCGCCTCCCACCGGCGCGGAGGAATGGAAGGACTGGGCTGCCGCCGACCCGGCCGACCCTCAGCGCAGGTGCGGACGATCACCGAGGCCGCGACCTCGTCGGCTATGAGCTGTCGGTTCGGCGGTATCGACGGGCGAGGTAGTCGTCGACCCAGTTGCGGGAGCTGCGCCACTGGCCGTCGGAGCTTCGGGTGGCTTGGAGCCGCCCGCGGACGGCCGCCGTTCGGAGCGCGTCGGCGGTGATCTCGGTGGTGGCGAGGGCCCCGAGAGGGACGAGGCGGGCGGGCCCGGCCACGGCGGGTACAACGAAGCGGTAGAGGTTGTCGAGTACGGCGCGGGCGATGAGTTCGCCGAGCTGGCCGGGATCGCCGCCGTCGGCCCGTCGTAGGGCCCGCAGGTAGTCGGTGCGCTGCCGCTTGTAGATGATTGCTGGCGGGAAGCCGAGGCGCACGAGGAGGAGGTTGAGCAGCAGGCGCCCGGCCCGGCCGTTGCCGTCGAGAAACGGGTGGATCTGCTCGAAGCGGCTGTGGAGCTGAGCCAGGCTCGTGGGCAGGGCCGGGTCGAGGCGCGCAAGCGCGTTGACCTGGTCGAGCCAGGCGCTCATCTCGGACGCGATGAGCGGCCACGACACCGGCGTCATCCCGCCGGGGAACTGGCGGATGTCGTGCTCCCGGAAGGCGCCGGGACCTTCCCGCTCGGTCGCATTGGGGTGGGGAGCGACGTCCCAGACGGCCGTCATCACCATCCGGTGAACTTGGCGGACCTCGGTGATGGTGAGCACGTCGCTCGTGTTCCAGGCGCCGGGCGAGACGGCGTGCTGGTACACCCAGTCGGCGGCGTCGGCGTAGCCCCGGACCTCCAGATACTCGCGGAGGTCCTTCTCGCCGACCGCCCGCCCCTCGGCGAGGAGGACTTCCACCTGTTTGAGCACGAGCGTGTTGCCCTCGATGGCGGTGGAGTGGTGGGCCTCCTCGAACCAGATCCCTCGCCAGATGTCGGCTGCCTCGACCGGGCTCGGCAGGCCACCCATGCGGTCCCACAGCTCGTTGATCTGCACGTGGAGGCGGGTGTAGACGTCCTCCCGGGGAGGGCGACCTCGGCGGTGCGATCGAATGTGTTCGCTCATGGCACTTGGAACTGTACCGAACACTTCCCGATGGAGGTTGCGCGCTCTCACGGTCAGAAAGTGAACCGAACCACAACTACGGCCATGTTCTTTGCGGTCGCACGGCGCGGACAAGTGATGCGCTAGGTGTCCTCGCCCGGCTCCTCCTCGCCGCGAGCGTCGACCTTGACAGATCGTCCGGCGACTCTCCGTGCGGGCTGTCGACGACGCCGGTCGAGTCCGGTTCGTGCACCGTGGCGTAGCCGGTGTCTCCCGGTTCATCGGTCACGTGACCTGCGCAGTGCGTGACGGCGACGTCGTCCGCCTCACGGGCCGGGTCGTGAGCGGCAGGCGGCCGGGGTGGTTCTCTCCGGCAAGGACTTCGGGTTCACTCTGGGCGTCGAAGAGCCCCAGACGTTCTCGCTCCCTCTGTTCGGCGCCCCCGGCACGCTGGCGGCGTGCAGCGGTGGGCAGACCACTCAAGACCCGGTGACCGCCGGTCACCTGCGGGTCGAGGGCTGACGGCAGGTGATCTTCCGGCAGGTTCTACTTGCCAGGGCTCGGCCACACTCTTATCTGGTCGGTCGGAGAAGACAGGGGTGGCGCTGGAGTTTGACGCCCGCCACGCGTTCATGGGTGGGAGAGGCAGTGAGGTCGGCGCAGGAACCCGAGGCGGGCTCCCCAGCGAGGAGCCCGCACCGACGACATCATCGAAGCCGTCGATCGGACCCGACCCGAACCGCCACCTCGACCTCTGGCTACCCTTCGCCAAAACCCGGTTCAACCAGACCTCGTCCGCCAGATCGGACCCGACCAGGAGGGCTTCGTCCGGTTCTACGAGACTGAGGTGATGACCGCCCTCCAAGGTGCAGCGTCGTGAGGTGAAGGGCTCGACCGACCCGCCGTCCCGCAGCGATGAGGAGGACGGCCGCACCCCCCGGAATGAAGTGCACCTGCGGCCGGGTTCTTTGAGGGTGACCCGCCTCGGCGTCCGCCCTCGCGGAACCGTTGAGGCCCGCTTCGCGGCCGAGGTCGTGCCAGAGATCGAGGTGCTGCTCCGGGTGGCTCAGACGTTCACCTGCCACGCGGCGGACGCCGAGGACCTGGTGCAGGACACCCTCCTGCGCGCCTTCAGGTCCATCGACACCTTCGACGGACGTCATCCCCGGGCGTGGCTGCTCACCATCCTCCGCAACACCAACACCAACACCAACAGCAACCGGCACCGCCGGCGGCGGCCGGATCTGCTCGACGACCCCGACCAGGAGATCGCCGTCCCCGGCGGGGTCGAGACCACCCCGGAAGGGATTGTTGTCGGGTCGATGTTCGACGCAGCCGTGGAAGCCGGCCTCCGGCGCCTTTCCGGTGACTTCCGGCGCACCATCGAGCTGGTCGACATCGCCGGGCTGTCCTACGCCGAAACAGCCGGCCTCCTCGACGTCCCGGTCGGCACCGTGATGAGCCGCCTGCACCGCGCCCGCACCCGCCTGCGCGAACACCTGACCGCCGCCGATCTCACCGAAGGGAGCCCCTGATGCGCCGCCCGTCCCGCTGGTCGCGCCGCCGGCCGATCGACTGCCACCAGGTCGCCGAGGTCCTGCAGACCTACCTCGACGGTGAGATCGACGCCGTCACCGCCGTTCGGATCTCACGGCACCTCGAGGCGTGCCGGCTATGCGGCATGGAGCTGCACGCCTACCGCCAGATCAAGCAGGCGCTGGCCAGCCACCGCGAACGCAGCGACCCCGAAGCGCTCAGCCGCCTGCGGGCCTTCAGCCACCAGCTCATGAACCAAGGCACCAGTGACCGTCACCCCGACCACTGAAGCACCGCCACCCGAAAGCCCACCGGTCCCGCCCCAAGGCCGGCGGGACCGGTCCGGACTCGTCGGCGTGGTGCTCATCGGGTCGCTGCTGTTCGCCGTCACCGCCATCGTTCTCGAGGTGCTCGCCGGCGAAGGCGCGGCCTCGTCGACGTCAGCCGCCCCCTGGTTCGTGCCCCTGACGTGGCCGCCGCCGGTGCGGGTGGTCTGGTGGCTGGCCGTGGCGGAGGCACGCCCTGAAGGCGGCCGCTGAGCCCGCCACGG
>JBKJUI010000213.1:0-22000 GCA_046590775.1 Acidimicrobiales bacterium | reverse complement strand
AGCAGGTGGGCCACGTCCTTGTAGCGCCCGAGGTGCTGGTGAAGTACGGCCGCTCCGACCTGGTGCGCCAGGCCGGCCTCGACGACCTGGCTGGCGGCAACGGCTCGTCGGAGGAGGGCGTGCCCGCCAAGGCGGAGGAGCTGGCCGACGACCTCGAGCGGCTCGGGCCCACCTACATCAAGCTGGGCCAGATCATCAGCTCGGGTGAGGGGATCTTCCCCGAGGAGCTGGTGCGCGAGTTCCGCCTCCTGCGCGACCGGGTGCCCGCCGAGCCGTACGAGGCCGTGGTGGCCATCGTCGAGGCCGACCTGGGCCAGCCCTTGAGCGCGGTGTTCGCCGATTTCTCCACCGGGCCGATCGCCGCCGCCTCGATCGCCCAGGTCCACGCCGCCCACCTGCTGGACGGCACCCCCGTGGTGGTCAAGGTGCAGCGGCCCACGGTGTCCGAGATGGTGCGGCGCGACCTGGCGGCCATGAGCTGGATCGCCCCCTGGCTGATCGGGCGCATCCCGGTCTCAGCGCTCGCCAACCCGCCTGCGCTGGTCGAGCTGTTCGCCGAGACGATCGTCGAGGAGCTGGACTTCCGCCTCGAGGCCGAGAACATGCTGGACATCGCCCAGGTCCTCGGCCGGGCCGAGGAGCGGGCCGTGGTGGTTCCGAGGCCCCACCCGACGCTGGTCACCAAGCGGGTGCTGGTGATGGAGCGCCTGTCGGGCTTCTCCTTCGACGACGTCGAGGGCATGAAAGCGGCCGGCGTCGACACGCGTGCGGTCGTGCGGGCCTGCATGATCACCCTGCTCGAGGGGTGCATGCTGCACGGTGTCTTCCACGGCGACCTGCACGGCGGCAACCTGCTCGTGCGGGCCGACGGCAAGGTGGCCCTGCTCGACTACGGCATCACGGGCCGGCTGACCGAGCCCCGGCGGCTGGCCTTCCTCCGCCTCCTCGTCGGGGGGACGCTGAACGACGTCCGCATCCAGCTGAGCGCCCTCATCGACCTCGGCGCCCTGCCGGTCGGCACCGACCTCGAGGCCGTGATCACCGACCTCAACCTCGAGGGCCCGGTGAAGGACCCGACGAAGATGTCGAGCGACGAGCTCACCCAGGAGCTGCAGCAGCTGGTGAAGAAGCTGCTGGGCTACGGGGCGAAGGCGCCCAAGGAGCTGATGCTCTTCGTGAAGGACATGCTGTTCATCGACGGGGCGCTGGCCACGCTGGCCCCCGACGTCGACCTCTTCGCCGAGATCACCTGGATCGCCATGTGGTTCGCTGAGCAGCACGGCGAGCAGATCGCTGAGCAGATGGGCATCGACCTGTCGAGCGCGGCGGTCGACCTCGACGGGCTGCGGGCGTCGATCGGCGTCGACAGCAGCGTCCAGACCATGACCCACCGCGAGCTGCAGGAGCGGAGAGCCACGATCCGCAAGCGGTTCGAGGAGGACCGGCCCTCGCTCCGGGCCCGCCGTCGGAAGACCAGGACCAAGCCCTGACCTTGCTTGCTTGCTGACCTGCCAGAATCGCTGCCCGTGGGGCCCGCCGGGTGACGCTGACCGAACCCGAGCAGGTCCCCCTCCCGATCACCTCGCAGGAGCGGGCGGTGCGCCCGCCGGCGGCTTGGCATCGGCCTCGCCCGGCGCCAGCACCCAAGGCGACGCCAGCATCAGAGACGCCGGTCCCCGCCCCTGCGGCGCCGGCCCGCGTCGGCTACCTGCCAGGGCTCGACGGGCTGCGTGCCGTCTCGGTCGTCGCCGTCCTGCTGTACCACGCCGGCCTGACCTGGATCCCAGGCGGGTTCCTCGGGGTCGAGGTCTTCTTCGTCATCAGTGGCTACCTCATCACGAGCCTGCTGCTGGCCGAGCACGCCGCCTGCGGCACGATCTCCCTGCGCGGCTTCTGGTACCGCCGGGCCCGGCGCCTCCTGCCGGCCGCCTACCTCGTGCTGGCCAGCGTGGCCCTCTTCGTCGCCGTGGCCGCCCGGGACGTGGCCGGGCCGCTCCGGGGCCAGCTGCTGGCTGCGCTGGGCTACGCCAGCAACTGGTACCTCGTGGTGGTCGACGCCTCCTACTTCGCCACCGAGAGCCGGCCGTCGCCGCTGCTGCACCTCTGGTCGCTGGCCATCGAGGAGCAGTTCTACCTGGTGTGGCCCCTTGTGGTGCTCGGGCTCCTGCGGATCGCCGGTCGGCGGCGCTGGCCGCTCGTCCTGGTCGTGGCCGGTGCGGCCGGCGCCTCGGCCACGGCCATGGCGCTGCTCTACCGCCCTGCATCCGACCCGAGCCGCATCTACTACGGGACCGACACCCGGTCCCAGGCCCTGCTGCTCGGCGCCGTGCTCGCCCTCCTCTGGCGACCGGGGCGGGCCCGCCGCGAGCGGGTGGGGTCCGCCCCCCGGGCGCTCGAGGCGGCCGGGCTGCTCGGGCTCGCCGGGCTCGTCGCCGCCTTCGTCCTGGTCTCCGACGACGACGCCCGCCTGTACCAGGGCGGCTTCGCGCTGGTGGGGCTGCTGTCGGTCCTGGTCATCGCCGCCTGCACGCACCCGGGATGCTGGCTGGGCCGGTGCGGCCTCGGCTGGGCCCCGCTGGCCTGGGTCGGCACCCGCTCCTACGGCCTCTACCTGTGGCACTGGCCGATCTTCGTGTTCACCCGCCCCGGCGACGACCTGCCGTGGGGCACGCTCCCGACGCTGGCCCTGCGCCTGGCCTTGACGGTGACCGCGGCCGAGCTCTCGTTCCGCCTCGTCGAGCAGCCGATCCGGGGCGGCGCCCTCGGGCGCTGGCTCGTCGTGCTGCGCAGCCCCGATCGTGCCCGCCGACGCCTGCGGTGGCGCGGCGTCGCCGTCCTGGCCGGCGCAGCCACCGCCGTCCTCGTGCCGGTGGGGGTCAGCCTGGCGGCGGCGCCCACTCCGGCCGGTGAGGTCGAGCGGGCCGTCAGGCAGGGAGCCGAGGCCGTGCCCGCCGCCCCTCCGGTGGGGCCACCGGACACGGCGCTGGCGGCGGCGGCGGGAGAGCTGATCGATCCGGCGACGCTGAAGAACCGCAACGTCACCGTGCTGGCCGACTCGGTCCTCCTCGGGGCCAAGGGATCGGTCGTCAAGGAGCTGGGCGCCGGTGGCTGGAACGTGGACTACCGGGGGGAGCCGGCGTGGATGCTCGACAAGGCCAAGGCCGCGCTGGCCCGGGAGGCGCGTCCCGTCGGCTCGGTGGTCGTCGTGGGCATCGGCTACAACTCGCTCTGGGAGAAGGACAGGGCCCACTTCGCCAGCTGGGCCCGCAAGTTCGACCGTGAGGCGGACGGCCTGGTAGATGTCCTGCGCCAGATGGGTGCCGAGCGCATCGTCTGGGTCTTGGTGCGCGAGCCCACGCTGGACGTCCTGCCCCGGGCCGGGCGGGTCGGCTACGACAAGTACGCCTGGTTCTTCCCGTACGTCAACGAGCGGTTGCGGGCACTGCACGAGCGCCAGCCGGACATCGTGCTCGTCGACTGGGCCGCCGTGTCGAACGAGCCGGGGGTCACCTACGACGCCATCCACCTCACGCCCGCCGGTGTCCGCCTCATGATCGACACGATCCGATCCACCACCGGCCTGTGAGGGGACTAGCCGCCGGCCTGCTCTGCGTCGGCCTGGCCGGGTGCGGGACCGCCCGGGAGCAGGCCACCGCGCCTCTGCCCTCGGCGCTGGTCGACCGGCCGATCACCTTCACCACCGAGGTGCAGCCCCTCGCCCCGGCGGCGACGGTGACCACTTCGCCGCCGCCTCTGGCGCCGGTGGTGTCCGCCCCCGCCCCGCCCACCACGGTGGCGCCGACATCGGCGGCCAGGCCGAGCGGGCGGACGTCGTGTCGCGCCGTCGCCCACGTCGGCGACTCGACGTCGGTCGGGATGACGTCGCCGGCCGTCGTGCGCGACCCGGCCAGGCGCCTCGACGCCCGGTATGCCGGTGTCGGGGTGGCCACCACCCGTCTGGAGGTCTCCGGCGGGCGGTCGGTGGTCGAGCGCCTGCCCGGCCAGCAGAACGGCTTCGAGGTGGCCGGCCGCCTTCGCGCTGCGGGGTTCTCGGGCTGCTGGGTGATCGCCCTCGGCACCTGCGATGCGGCCAACGTGGCGAAGGGGTCACGGGTCAGCCGGGTCCAGCGCGTCCAGCGGATGATGTCGGTGGTGGGGTCCGACCCCGTGCTGTGGGTCGACGTCGGCACCCGGGTGGCCGGTGGCGTGTGGGCCGACGCCCAGATGGAGCTGTGGAACAAGGATCTGGCCGCCACGCTCTCGGCCTACCCGAACGCCCGCATCTACGGCGCTCGGGCCCATACCCAACCGGCCTGGTACGCGGGTGACGGCATCCACTACACGTCTACCGGCTATGCCGCCCGGGCCGCGCTGGTGGCCGACGCCCTGGCCGCCGCCTTCCCGGGCTGACGACCGCCCGCCCGCAGCAGGGTGGACTGCTGCGAGCGGTTCGGACGAGCGTCAGCCCGTCAGGCCGTCATCCCGACGATGGGCTTGTTCAGCGGGATCCCCCCGGTGGAGCCGAAGAAGGCGCCCTCGCCGAAGGCGAAGATCCCGCCGTCCGACGCCACCAGCCAGTAGCCCCGGCCGGTCGAGGTCGCGCTCATCCCGACGACGGGCTGGTTCAGCGGGATGCCACCCGTCGAGCCCTTGAAGGCGGCGTCACCGAAGGAGAAGATCCCGCCGTCCGACGCCACCAGCCAGTAGCCCTTGCCGCTCGGGGTGTCGGCGGAGCCGACGATCGGCTTGTTCAGCGGGGTGCCGCCGGTCGAGCCGAAGAACCCGGAGTTGCCGAAGGCGAAGATGCCGCCGTCAGAGGCGACGAGCCGGTAGGTGCTGACGTCCGGCGGGTCGAGGCCGACCGTGGGGGCGCCGGTGAGGGTCGAGGTGACCAGCTTGTCGACCACCGGGCGCAGGCCCAGGGCGTTCACGGTCACCTCGCCGGCCGCCGCCGTGCCTCCGGGAGCCAGGGTCAGGAGCCCACCCAGGCGACCCACGGCCGCCCCCATCAGGGCCGCCTGCATCGGCTTGGAGCCGTCGGCCACGTAGACCACGTTCTTGGGCAGGCCGCGGGCCACTGACTCCTGCACCACCGAGTTCGAGGTGGCGTACTGGTCGCCGCCACCCAGCCGGGTGGCGTTGGGCAGGGCCAGCTGGACGGCGTGGCTGACCACGCCGGTGGAGCCGACGACCAGCGACTTGGTGATGCCGAGGCTGGCGATGGCGGCGGTGGTGGCGGCCGGGACGCTGTCCAGGTCGACGTACAGCACGGGCAGGCGCCGGTTGGCGGCCAACGCCGAGGCCGAGGCGGCCGAGGCGCTGTTCGGGTTGGCGATGACGACCGCGTCGAAGGCCGGCAGCGGCGGAACCAGGGCGATGTCGGCCGCCTTGCGGCGATCCATCGCCGTGGCGATGTTGGCGGCGATCTCGGCCGGGTTGGCGCCGGAGATCCGTGTGATCTGGGCCAGCGGGACGCCGGCGGCGGTCAGGTCGGTGACGACCTGGGCCGACAGCTTCGAGGTGTCGCCGATGACGTAGGCACCGGCCGAGCTGAGGCGGGCGACCTCGTCCTTCACGGCGGCCGGCAGGCCGGCGGCCGGCGAGGCGAGCAGGGGACCGACGTTGGCCCGAGCCAGCGCCCCCCCGGCCAGCGCCCCGGCCACGTCGGTCTCGTTGACGATGACCGGCTTGGTCCCCACCCGCGACGTGAAGCCGCTGCCGGTGGTTCCCTCACCCATGAGGCCCTCGGATCCGCCCGGCTGGACCCGCTGGGACATCCCGACGCTGAAGGCCGGGGCGCTGCCGCTCACGAAGTTGTCGACCGGGATGGGCCCGGCCGGGGCGTTGAGGTTCACCCTGCGCAGGACGATGTCCATCGTGTCGGTGTCCACGTTGCCGTTGCGGGAGTCCATGTCGGCGACGAGCAGCTTCTCGTTGCTCACCGAGACGACAGCCGCCCCGTAGTCCCAGTAGCCGTTGGACTTGTAGTCGTACCCGACGTCGTTGTTGTGCGACCGGTCGTTCAGCCGCCGGTTCGGGGCGAAGGTCACGCCCCCGTCGTTCGAGCGGGCGTAGTAGGTGTCACCCAGCCGGGCCTCGTCGCACCGCACGTGGGACTGCGTGCATGACGGGTAGCTCGGATCGGTGAACGGGAGGGGCGGGACGGTCGGTGCGACCTGGCTGCCGATCACGGTGTTGGAGGCCTTGCGGACCGAGGGGCTGAGGTACCAGTGGCGCCGGTCCTCCCAGACGATGTCGATGCGACCGTCGGGCGCCACCGAGATCTCGGGGTGACGGGTCTGGGTGATCTCAGCCGCGGCCAGGCCCTGCCTCTTGGGGTCGTTGATCTGCTTCAGCTCGCCCCAGGTGGCGCCGCCGTCGGTGGAGCGGATGAACCAGACGTTGGTGTCCCAGTTGATGAAGTGGTCCGCGCTCCGGAACGACCCTGCGCCGAACGACGGACAGGTGCGGGTGGGTCCGGCGCCGGGCGCGCCGCCCGGGAAGGGCCCGGAGCCGCACTGGTTGGAGCCCAGCACCCCGGGACCCTGGTTGAAGACGAAGTACAGGTTGCCGGTCGGGCTCACCGCCAGCCGGGGGTAGTTCGACCCGCTGAAGGTGCCGTTGGGGGGAAAGAAGCCCCGCAGGTTGACGGCGCGCGTGCGGGTCCAGGTCGCACCCGAGTCAAGGGACCTGGCGATGACCAGGTAGGTCTCGGTGGGCGCCTCTCCCGCCACCTCGCAGCTGGGCGGGCAGGCACCGGTGGCGCGCCTGCGGGCGTTCCAGCCCACGTACAGCGGCCGAGCGCCACCGCCGGCCGGAGCGGGGCCCAGCACCGGCTGGGTGACCTCGGTGGGCCGGGCGTAGGAGGTGCCGGCGGCGCTCACGTTCGTGGTGCCGTTCCAGGTCGGGATCGGCGTCTCGATGGGGTTGTTGGCCGCGGCGTCCACCGCCGTGCTCCACGTCGCCCCGCTGTCGTCGGAGCGGACGACCAAGGCCTGGTCGAGCCCAGACACGCTCTGGCGAACGTCCTTGCCGACGACGAACAGGCGGTCGGTGCCGGCCGTGCGCCAGTCGACGGCGATCTCAGCCCGGTCGAAGCTGGGGAGGGGCGCCAGGCCCGAGGTCATCCCGGGGATCTGGACCCCGGGACCGAAGGTGACCCCACCGTCAGTGGACCGGGAGAGGACGACGCTGTAGTTGGGCGAGGTCGGCGTGGGCGCCGAGGTCCAGGTCACGTAGACGTTGGACCCCGAGCCGAAGGCCAGCGAGCGCTGGCCGAGGTTGTACGAGCCCCGGTTGTGCACCGAGCAGGGTCCGGGGTTGCTCGTGGGGAACCCGGCGGGGGCCTCGAGCTCGCCGCCGGTCCACGTCGTCCCGCCGTCGAAGCTGACGTTGAACTCGCACTCCTGGGTGGTGATCTCCTGGTGGACCTCGACGAGGTGGTTCTCGTTCGCCGGGTCCACGGCGAGGTTGGGCCCGGACTTTGCTCGAGACGGAGCGTCGTTGGCCGTAGGCAGGAGCGCGTAGTCGCCGCCGGCCCGCTCCTGGCCGATGGCGGCGTCCACCGCGGGCGCACCGAGCACGCCGGCCATCGCCACGGCCAGCGCGGCCGTGCCCAGCCGGTTCCGATACCTGCGCATCCTTCGGTCTCCGCTCGTCGTTCCCGATGCATCCATGGTGTTCCGCCCCTCTAGCGTTCTTCCGTCGTGGCCGCGAGGAGCCTTCCCGGGCGGGACCGTGCGGCCCCCGAGCCGGCCATGGCTCCTCGCAATGGCGGGCAGGAGCGGGCCTGGCGGCCGCTCCTGCCCGAGTGATCGTTGGCTTGAGATGCTGGCGTCAGGCCAGGGTGGTGAGGCGGCGCCCGCCGAGGACGGAGCGCCCGCTCTTTACGAACGCCGCCAAGCTCAGCAGGACCATGGCCGCCCCGAGTGCGAACGTGAGGCCGGGGAGGGCATTGGCCGAGCGGCGGGATGCGGCGGCGACCAGACCGCTGTTGACCACGGTCGAGCGGTCGGCGATCGGCGCCCCGAGCGATGCGGCGGCGGCCGCGGTTGCGGGATCCGCTGCGACGGCAGCCGAGGTCGCGGCGGCGGGTGAGACCGGGCCGCCGGTGGCCGGGTCGACGCTTGCCGCCCTCGTGGCGTCAGGAACAGGGGCCGCTGCGGAGGCGGAGGCGGAGGCCGCTGCGGCTGGAGCAGCCGGGCCACCGCTCACGGCGCCGGGGGCGGGGGCGGTCGGCGACGCAGGGGCCGAGGCCTGGGCGGCGGCGGGAGCGGTCTGGGCACCCGCGGCGATCGCCGGGTCGGCGGCGGTGCTAGGCGCCGGCTCGGTGGCTGACCCCCGGCCTGACGCAACTGCGGTCACCTTGTAGGACGCTCGCACCGGGAACCCGCTGAGCAGGGCGCCGGTCGAGGTGTTGTACTGCGTGGCGATGAGCGTGTGGTAGCCGATGGCGGCGGCGGCCGGGATGGTGACGCTCAGGCTGATTCCACCGGTGCCGGCCGCGACCGAGGCGACCGGCAGCGTGCCGATCGGTGCGGCGGAGCGACTGTCCAGACGGATCTCGACCGGGCCGGGCGACGACGCCGGGTCCGTGCGGAAGCGGGTGCCGGTCACGTTGATGGTGGAGCCTGCGGCGCCGCTGTTCGGGTTGGCCTGCAGGTTCGCCAGCTGGGTGCACGCCGAGGCCACCGAGGCCAGCAGCAGCGGTGCAGCAACCACCGTGAACGCTCCGATGCACAACCGGCGCTTGGTCTTGTGGAGCTGACGCATCGGCGTCTCCCTCGGTAGTCCGCACTCTTCGCAAGAAGATGCTACTACGTTCCGTGAGCCCGTGCTCGGAAAATTTCGGCGCTTCTGAACCCCTGTTCGGCGGGCCGAGGCGAGAAAGAGGCCGAGGTTTCTCACTCTCCGCGCGAGAACAGCCGCGCCACGCCCGGCCGCTCGACCGGCTCAGGGCTGATGAGGAAGCGGCGGGGGAACCGCCGCTCGTAGCCGAGCAGGGCAACGCGGGCGTCGCCGGACACGTCCTCGAGGTCGACTCGGATGGCGCGGCCCAGATGCGGGTCCTGGCGGACGTCCACGCAGGTGCCGGCGGCCCGGACCCGGCCGGCGCCGGTCTCGAGCTGCAGCTCGGCCACGAGGGCGTCGAGGAGGGCGGCGGCGTCCTTGCCCTCGGCCCTGTCGGGCGGTGCCGCCACCAGCTGCTCGGCCCCGGTGTCGGTCCAGATGACGCCGCCGAAGGGGAAGAAGCGGCCCCGCCGTCGCAGCAGCTCGACGGCCATTCCGAAGAGCAGGCGGGCCAGCCGCTCGAGGTCGTCCTCGGGCTCGGTAGCGTCGACCACGTCAAGGCTTTCGATGGCGCCAGCGTAGGATCGCTCCTTTGTGGTCACCCGCCAGGACATCCGAAACGTCGCCATCATCGCTCACGTCGACCACGGCAAGACCACGTTGGTCGACAAGATGCTGTGGCAGTCCGGCGCCTTCCGCTCCAACCAGGACGTCAACGAGCGGGTCATGGACTCGATGGACCTGGAGCGGGAGAAGGGCATCACCATCCTGGCCAAGAACACCTCGGTCACCTACGAGGGCGTGAAGCTGAACATCATCGACACGCCGGGCCACGCCGACTTCGGCGGCGAGGTCGAGCGGGGGCTGTCGATGGTCGACGGCGTGCTGCTGCTGGTCGACTCGTCCGAGGGTCCCCTCCCCCAGACCCGCTTCGTGCTCCGCAAGGCCCTCGAGTCGAGGCTCCCGGTCATCCTGGTCATCAACAAGGTCGACCGGCCCGACTCTCGGGTGGACGAGGTGATCAGCGAGGTCGAGACCCTGTTCCTCGACCTGGCTGAGCACGCCGACCAGATCGACTTCCCGGTCGTCTACTGCATCGCCAGGGAGGGCGTGGCCAGCTTGGACCCGCCGGCCGACGACGGCACCCTCAACGGCACCGACCTGCGGCCGCTCCTCGACCTGCTCCTCGAGCGCATCCCGGCGCCGACCTGCTCCTCGAGCGCATCCCGGCGCCGACCTACGACGAGGAGATGCCCCTTCAGGCCTTCGTCACGAACCTCGACTCCTCCCCCTACCTCGGCCGGATCGCCCTGTGCCGCATGGTGAACGGCACGATCAAGAAGGGCCAGCAGGTGGCGTGGTGCCGCACCGACGGGTCGATCGAGCGGGCCAAGATCACCGAGCTGTTCATCACCGAGAACCTCGACCGCGTCGACGCCGAGTCGGCCGGGCCGGGCGAGATCATCGCCATCGCCGGCCTGCCCGAGATCACCATCGGCGAGACGCTGGCCGACGCCGACGACCCCCGGCCGCTGCCGGTCATGACGATCGACGACCCGAGCCTGTCGATGACCGTCGGCATCAACACCTCCCCGCTGGCCGGCACCGAGGGCAAGAAGCTCACGGCCCGCCAGGTGAAGGCCCGGCTCGACGCCGAGCTGGTCGGCAACGTCAGCATCCGGGTGCTGCCCACCGAGCGGCCCGACACCTGGGAGGTGCAGGGTCGCGGCGAGCTCCAGCTGGCCGTGCTGGTCGAGATGATGCGGCGCGAGGGCTTCGAGCTGACCGTCGGCAAGCCCCAGGTCCTCACGCGGGAGGTCGACGGCAAGGTGCACGAGCCGGTCGACCACCTCACCATCGACGTGCCCGAGGACTACCTCGGCGTGGTGAGCCAGCTGCTGGCCCTGCGCAAGGGGCGGATGGAGCAGATGGTGAACCACGGCAGTGGCTGGGTCCGCCTCGACTACCGGATCCCGGCCCGCGGCCTCATCGGGTTCCGCACCGAGTTCATGACCGAGACGCGGGGCACGGGGATGCTGCACCACGTCTTCGACCGCTACGAGGCCTGGGCCGGCGAGATCCGCCACCGGGCCAACGGCTCACTGGTCGCCGACCGGAAGGGTCCCACCACCGGCTACGCCCTGGTGGCCCTCCAGGACCGGGGCGTCATGTTCCTCGGCCCGGGGGTCGAGGTCTACGAAGGGATGATCGTGGGCGCCAACTCGCGCAGCGAGGACATGGACATCAACCCCACGAAGGAGAAGAAGCTCACGAACATGCGGGCCTCCTCCTCCGACAACTTCGAGAAGCTGATCCCCCACCGCCTGCTGTCGCTCGAACAGGCGCTGGAGATGATCGCCGAGGACGAGTGCGTCGAGGTGACCCCGACCAGCGTCCGGGTCCGCAAGCTGGTGCTCGAGGCCCAGACCCGTGGCCGCAGCCGCAAGCGGGAGAAGGCGCTCGACTGACGTGAGTCTGCCCGGCCGCCGCTGGGGGGTTTCCCGGGTGCTCATGCGGGCTTGAGCAGCGCAGGGTGGAGACATGACCTCTCCTCTGCCGCTGCTGGTGATCGTCGGGCCCTCGGGAAGCGGGAAGTCGAGTGCCACCAGGCTGCTGGTCAGCCGCGGACTCGTCCGGGTCCA
This sequence comes from Acidimicrobiales bacterium, assembly GCA_046590775.1. GTDB lineage: Bacteria > Actinomycetota > Acidimicrobiia > Acidimicrobiales > JAUJNH01 > JAUJNH01. The sequence goes on along the minus strand of JBKJUI010000213.1, from coordinate 10,568 downwards.
CCCGACCTGGACGACCAGACCCCGCCGATCCGACGAGCACTTCGGCTGCCCCGAGCACCGGTTCGTCGACGACGCCACGTTCGACGCCCTGGTGACCGCCGGGTTCTTCCTGGATGCCGTTGCCCTCTTCGGCCTCCCCTACCGCTACGGCCTTCCGCCGATCCGGCGCTCGGACGACAACCGGATCGACGTGGTCATGCTCCGGGCCCCGCTGGTCGCGCCCTTCAAGCGGGTCGTGACCGACCCCACGGTCGTGGTCCAGGTCGAGGACGACCCGCAGCAGATCGCCGACCGGCTGCACCGTCGCGCCGGGACCGCCCTCGAGCTGGCTTGCCGCCTCGACGACAACGACCGGGAGACGGCCGCCGGCCGGGCCGTCGCCGACCGGGTGCTCGTCAACGACGGCACCCTCGACGAGCTGGCCGAGGACCTCGCCGACGTCGTCGGTTCGCTGCGGTCGGTCAGCACGTGACGACGCCTCGAGCGTCGCTGGTCAGGCGACTGATTCGCTCGAGGACTCGGCCTCGTCGTCGGACTCCCAGGCGGCCAGGTCGGCCAGGCGAGGGTCGTTGGAGAACACCTCGACCATCGGCACGTCGAGGCCCAGGCGCTTCTGCATCTTCTGGATCTCGAGCACCTGGTCCCACAGGACCATGGTGACGGCGACGCCGCTGGCCCCGGCCCTGGCCGTGCGGCCGGAGCGGTGGAGGTAGGTCTTGTGGTCCTCCGGCGGGTCGAAGTGCACAACGGTGTCGACGCTGTCGATGTGCAGGCCCCGGGCGGCCACGTCGGTGGCCACCAGCACCGGGACGGTTCCCTGGGTGAACTGCTTGAGAGCCTTCTCCCGGGCCTGCTGGCGCAGGTCGCCGTGGATGGCGCCGGCCTTCACCCCTTCGCGCTCGAGCTGCTCGACCAGCCGGTCAGCGCCCCGCTTGGTGCGGGTGAAGACGAGGGTCCTCCGACCGCCCTGCCCGATGGATGCGACCACCTTCGGCTTGTCCATCTGGTGGACGTAGAGGAAGCGATGCTTCATCTCGGTCACGGTGGCGGTCTCGCTGATGATCTCGTGCCGCACCGGGTCGACCTGGTAGCGGGTGACGAGGTGGTCGACGTCGCCGTCGAGCGTGGCCGAGAACAGAAGGGTCTGGTGCGGCGCGGTGACCCGGCGCAACAACCACTCGACCTGCGGCATGAAACCCATGTCGGCCATGCGGTCGGCCTCGTCGAGGACGATGACGGCGACGGCGTCGAGGTCGACGGCTTCCTGCTGGCACAGGTCGATGAGCCGGCCGGGCGTGCAGATGGCCACGTCGACCCGCTCGCCCAGCGCCTTCAGGTCCTTCTCGAGTGGTGTCCCGCCGTAGAAGGTGCGCGCCTTGAGGCCACATGCAGCGGCGAGGGGCATCAGCACCTCGGCCACCTGGACCGCCAGCTCGCGGGTGGGCACGAGCACCAGGGCGGTGGGGTGGCCGGGCTCGGCGGCCGGCGTGCGCATGAGCATCGGCAGGCCGAAGGCCAGTGTCTTGCCCGATCCGGTCTTGGCCTTTCCGCACAGGTCGCGGCCGGTGAGGGCGTCGGCGATGGTGGCCGCCTGGATCGGGAACGGCTCGAGGATGCCGTCGGCGCTGAGGAGGGCGACGAGGTCGGCATCCACGCCTAGGTCGGCGAAGGTGGGCATGGTCCGGGGGGTTCTCCTGGGTCGGTGGTGGCGTCGATGGGCCACCACGACCCGAGCACTTGCACACCCGGCGGGGGGCCCCGCAGCCGGACCGCCGTGTGCGGTCCGCTCGACCGCCCAGCGTAGCCGAGGGTGGCGCAAAAGCGTCACCACGAGCCGCGATGGACCACCTCGTCGAGGCCGCGGCGTCCCCGGCGCAGTGAAGGTGACGGGATGTCCGGGGACCGGTGGCCGACGGCGATGGCGCCGATCGGGGTGAAGGCGTCGGGCACGCCGAACGCGGCCCGGAAGGGCTCGAGGTGCACTGGCGAGATCGCGAAGAAGAGGGCGCCGAGGCCCTCGTCGACGGCCGTCAGCAGGATCAGCATCGAGGCCATGCCCGTGTCCACGTCCCAGTAGGGCACCGACCAGCGCTGGTCCTCGCGGGCGACGCCCCCCTTGTCGGGCTCGGCGTAGCGGTCCAGGTAGGCGTCTTTGTGCGAGAGCGGGACGATGAGGCAGGTGGCGTTGAAGATCGCCGCATGGGTGAAGCCCTCGGCGCGGTGAGGGAAGACGGCGTCCCAGAAGCGGGCCCGGTCGGCTGGCTCGGTCAGGACCAGGAATGCCCAGCCCTGCGAAAAGCCGGCCGACGGCCCGTGGATGGCGTGCTCGAGCAGCCGGTCGACGACCTCCGGGGCCACCGGAGAGTCCTGGAAGGCGCGCACCATCCGCCGCCGCAGAATGGCCTCGCGCAGCTCCATCGCCGCCGCGCTCAGTCCGGGTCGACCGCAGGGGCGGCCGAGACCAAGGCATCGCTCCCGCCGCTCGCGCGCAACGGGAAGATGGTCTGCGCCAGCCTGCGCCACGGCACGGCGACGAGGCAGATGAGGGCGACGCCGATGGCGATGCCGACCGGGCCGGCGGCCGAGAGGTGGCTTCGGCCGCCCGGGTGGGTGAGGAAGGCCAGGAGGATCGAGCCGGTGAGGACCCGCCGGTTCCGCCGGCCTGCTTCGGTGGCGGCCAGCACTCCGAGGCCCCACAGCAGGTACCAGGGCTGGAGGACGGGGGCGAGCACGGGCACGGCCACCAGCGCCAGGCCGAGGCGCCGCTCCATGATGCCGCGGCCACGTTGGTGCAGGACGGCGAGGGTGACCAGCGCGACGACGAGCGCGACGACCATGGCGAAGGTCTGGGCGCCGGCGGGCGGCGCACCCAGGAGGCGCAGGATCACGGTGATCCACGTGGTCGGCGCCAGGAACGACAGCACCCGGGTCCCCCCGGTGATGTTGCGCACCCAGTTCAGGTTGAGGCCGACGAGCCACGTCACGAGCAGCAGGGAGGCGGCCGCCGCCGCCACGGTGCGGGCCGCGCCCGGGATCCAGGCGGTGCGTCCGGTGCGCCCGGTGGGCCCCTTCGTGCCGAGGAGGGCGGCGGCCGGCGGGATGGCCAGGAAGGGCAGCGCCAGGACGGCCGGCGCCTTGACGGCGGCAGCCAGCCCGACGAAGGCGGCGGCGAGGATCGGTCTGCGCCCTCTGGCGCAGAGCAGGGCGGCGAGGAGCAGCGCCACCATCATCGCCTCGTGGTGGACGCCACCGACGATGTGCAGGACGACGAGCGGGTTGCCACCGAGCAGCACCACCGCATCGCCTGCGGGCTTGCCGAGGCGTGAGGCGAGCAGCCCGGCCAGCGCGCAGGCGGCCGCCAGCGACACGATCGCCATCGCCCGCAGGGCCAGCACGCCGTTCAGCGGGTGCGGGCCGGGAGCCGAGGCGGCCAGCCGGCCGGCGGCGACGGCCAGCGGGCCGTAGGGCGACCCGTCGTCCAACCACTGGGGGTCCACGGAGTCCCGGACCGGGCCGGGCGGCAACGAGGCCGGGGGGACGGTGTACGGGTCGGCGCCCTGCCGGGCCACCTCGCCCTGGGCGAGGTAGGCGTAGGCGTCGAGCGAGCACAGCGGGGGCACGAGGAGGACGGGCGCCCACCAGAGGGCGACCACGGCCAGGGCCTCCCTGCCCCTCGGCCGGGCGGCGCGCAGGGCGATGAGCGCCCGGATGACCAGGGCCAGCCCGCCGTAGAAGGCCAGCAGCGACGGCAGCTCTCCGAAGGGCGAGAGGTCGGGCAGCCGGAGGGGCCGGCCGAGCGGCCACGGGCCCTCCTGCTCTGCGCCGGGGAGGGCGCCGACGGCGAGACCGCCAACGGCGATCAGGCACGCCCCGACGAACCCCAGGATCGCCGGGGCGCAGAGGCGGGCGGCCGGCGCCCTCGGGAGCGTTGGAGGTGTCAGGACGGACTGGACGCTAGCCGTGGAGCGGCCGACGAGCTGCGAACCGAAGGCCCCACGCGGAGGACGAGGTACGGAACCAGAGACAGGGCCACGACCGCCGTCACCACCGCTCCGCTGTCGTTCACGGCGTTGCCGACGAGGGCCACGCCGAGGGCCGTGCCCACGCCGATCCGGGCCGGTGTGCCGACCGGCAGCGTTCCCGTGAACCGTCCCGTGGCGAGGAGCACCCCCAGCGCCACGGCGAGGAGCACCAGGACGATAAGAGCCGGCTGCGACGGGTACTGGGACAGGTTGGTCCCGATCCGGCGGCCCAGGGCCGTCGACTGCCCGGAGCCGGTGACGAAGCGGGCCATGTGGGTGCGGGAGGCCGCCGGGCGGCTGAGGTCGATGGCAATGGCGACGGCGACGAGCAGCGCGGTGGCGGCCAGAAGTCCGAGGGCGACGCGCCAGCTGAACCGGGCCCAGAGCGCGGCTGCAGCGAGGCCGAACACGGGGCCGAGGGTGAGGGCCCCCCCCACGTCGTCGCCCAGCGCCGGCATGGCCACGACGAGCGTCACCAGCAGGAGCAGCGCGGCGAGCCACGGGGCGCGCCGCCGGGCGCAGGCGACGAGGACGGCGGCAGCCCCGGCGTAGGCGGCGAACGCCCCGTTCCCCAGCCCGTAGAACCGACCTGCGGTGCTGGCATCGCTGCCAAAGGCGCTCGAGAGCTGGAGGGGGCCACCAAAGCCGAGGTCGATGGTGACGAGGGCCACGGTGGCGCCGAGGACGCCGGCGAGGGCGACCAGGGGTTCGCCACGGCAGGCCAGCCAGGCGACGACCACGACGGCCAGGTCGAAGCCGACGGCGAGAACGAGCGCCCAGGCCGAGGCGGACGCCGATCCAGGGACCGCCCGGGACAGCCAGGTGGCCAGGGGCCAACCAGCGAGGAGCAGCGTCAGCCCGGCGCGAGGGCGGAGGCCGGCGCCCGGCCACCTCCACGCCCACAGCGCAGCCGCGGCCAGGCCGAGGACGACCACCGCCATGGCCGGGTTCCACACCGTGGTCCGGAGCCGGCTCCGCTCGTCCAACCGAACGAGCTCGGTCACGGGGACCCGGGAGGAGGCGCGTCGCAGCGGCCGGCCCGTCATCTGCGCCGGCACCTCGATGCCGAGGACGTCGAGGGCCGTGGGGGCCACGTCGGCCAGGAGGACGAGCCCGACCTGCCTGGTCGAGGAGGAGAGCACGCCGCCGGGCCCGCCGGAGGGATCCGAGACGCGGAACGGGGCCAGGCCGAGGTCCGGGTCCGGGGCGCCGGTGGAGACCACCAGCAGCGGCACCTGCTCGTGGCGGAGCCGTTCGAGGAGGGCGTCGAACCCGGCGCCGTCGAGGGCTTCACCGTCGACGAGCAGGAGCGCAGCACCGGTGCGCAGGAGCAGGCTCGCCTGCTCGCCCAGAGCCCCGGGCTCGTCGGCGAACCCAGCGAGGTCGACACCGCCGTCGGCTCCGGCGACAGCCAGCCGGGACGGCGGATCCGGCGCCGGCGCCACGATGCCGGTCGTGCGCCCGGCCCGGCGCACGGCGTCCCCGAGACGACCCCTTCCCGAAGGCGTCCCGCCGCAGCAGGCCTGAGCCGCTCCCGCCCCCACGGTCGCCCACGCTGAGCCGGGTGTCCGGCCCGGCGAGTCGACGTTGGCCGCCGCCACCAGGTCAGGCGAGCCGCGCAGGTCGGCGAGCCGCAGGCCGCGAGGCGCGGCCACGACGATGACCTGCCGCGAACGGGCGAAGGGGCGGCCGGTCGGCACCGTGCTCGACGCCGCGACCGCCAGCCCGCCGACGGCCACGCCCACGAGGGCCAGGAGCAGGACGACGCGGATCCGCCCGGGGCGCCCGTCCACGGCCAGCAGGATCTCGGGCTACTGGTCCGCGGCGTCGAGCGCGGCGCGGACCTCGGCCACGAGCGCGGCGACGTCCGCCGGCTTGTCGCCGTCGAGGAAGCGGCGCATCAGGGCGCTGGCGATGATGACCCCGTCGGCGTGGGCCGAGAGGGCTACCGCCTGCTCGGGGGCGCTCACGCCGAAGCCCATCAGGACCGGCCGGTCGGTGGCCGCCTTGAGGCGGTCGCCCAGCCGGGAGGCCGTGGATGCCACGCCGGAGCGGGCGCCGGTCACGCCCATCACGGTGACGCCGTAGACGAACCCTCGGCTGCGCTGGCAGATTCGAGCCAGGCGGTCGGGAGGCGAGTTGGGGGCGGCGAGCAGCACCGTGTCCACCCCGGCGGCGGAGGCCGCGGCCTCCCAGGGGGGCGACTCCTCGAGGGGCAGGTCGGGCACGACAGCTCCCGTGATCCCGGCTCGGGCCAGATCGTTGGCGAACCGGTCCCACCCCGCCTTGTGGGGGAGGTTGGCGTAGGTCATGGCGACGAGCGGCACGCCGGCCTCGACGTCGCGCAGCTCCCCGAGGATCGACAGCGGCGTCGCCCCGGCGTCCAGCGCCCGCTGGCTGGCCTCCTGGATCGTCGGGCCGTCCATCACCGGGTCGCTGAACGGGATGCCGATCTCGATGGCGTCGGCGCCGGCGTCGGCCAGGGCGAGGAGCACGTCGACCCAGCCGGGGAGGCCACCGGTCACGTAGGGGACGACGAGCTTGGCGCCGCCGTCCCGCCGAGCCCGCAGGTGCACCTCGAGCGGGACGCCCCTCACGGCTTGTCGCGCAGGTGGTCGAGGTCGCGGGAGATGGCCCGGGCGGCGCCCCGGCCGACCTTGTCGCCGAGGAGGTGCATGACCTGCTCGGCGTCCTTGTCGCCCCGGCCGCAAAGGTTCACGAGCACGGTGTCCCCCGTCGGGATCGTGCGCCCGGCCTCGGCCATCAGCCAGGCCAGGGCGTGGGCCGGCTCGAGCGCCGGGACGATGCCCTCGAGGCGGCTGCAGAGGTGGACGGCCTCGAGCACGGCGGCGTCGCCGACCTGCACGTACTCGGCCCGCCCGAGCTCGGCCAGGTAGCTGTGCTCCGGGCCGACCCCCGGGTAGTCGAGGCCGGCAGAGATGGACTCGGCCTCGAGGACCTGCCCGTGCTCGTCCTGCAGCAGCTGGCTGCGAGAGCCGTGCACCACGCCCGGAGCGCCCTTGCCGATGGCCATCCCACCGGCGGGCTGCACGCCCACGAGCCGGGCGTCGGTGTCGACGAAGCCGGCGAAGATCCCCGAGGCGTTCGAGCCTCCGCCCACGCACGCCAGCACCCACTGCGGGTGGCCGCCGCCGAGCAGCGCCTTGCACTGCTCCCTGGCCTCCTCGCCGATGACCCGCTGGAGCTCGCGGACCATCCACGGGTACGGGTGGGGCCCCATCACCGAGCCCAGGAGGTAGTGGGTGGTCTCCACCGACGCCACCCAGTCGCGCATCGCCTCGTTGACCGCGTCCTTCAGGGTGCGGCTGCCGCTCGTGACCGGCCGGACCTCGGCGCCGAGAAGCTCCATCTTGAAGACGTTGAGCGCCTGGCGCTGGACATCGACCTCGCCCATGTAGATCGTGCAGTCGAGCCCGTGGCGGGCGGCGATGGTGGCGCTGGCGACGCCGTGCTGGCCGGCGCCGGTCTCGGCGACGATGCGGCGCTTGCCCATGCGCTCGACCAGGAGCGCCTGGCCCACGACGTTGTTGATCTTGTGCGACCCGGTGTGGTTCAGCTCGTCTCGCTTGAACAGCACCCGCACACCCAGCTGCTCGCTGAGCCGGGGGCACTCGGTCGTGGGTGAGGGCCGGCCGGCGTAGTTCCGCAGCTCGGCATCCAGCTCGGCGTGGAAGGCGGGGTCGGCCCATGCGGTCCGGAACGCCTCTTCGAGCTCGAGGCAGGCGGGCACCAGCGACTCGGGCAGGAAGCGGCCCCCGAACTCGCCGAAGTAGCCGTCTGGACCCGGGGTGCCCATGAGGGAGGAGGACGCCATGTCCCGCCATCCTGACCGATCCTCCCGGGCTGTCGAGCCGCTCGGGCGCTAGAGCCCGTCTTCCTCCCAGTCGTAGAACGCGCCCGGAGGCCCGGGCGTGACCGACGGCGGCTCCGGCCTGGGCGCCTGCGCCGCCTCGCGAAGCTCCTTGCCGGCGGCGTGGGCCTTGGCGATGAAGGCGCGCAGCTTCACCGGGTCCTTCCGGCCGGGCGAGGACTCGACCCCGGAGACCACGTCGACGCCCCACGGGCGGACGGTGCGGATGGCGTCGACCACGTTGTCGGTGGTGAGGCCGCCGGCGACGATCAGCTTGACGTCCCGGGGCACCTGCTCGGCGATGGACCAGTCGAACACCCGCCCGCTGCCCGGACGGGCGGCGTCGAGCACCACGGCGTAGGGCTCGTACTCGTGCGCCTCGAGCACGCGGGGATCGCCGGCGGCGAAGGAGACGAAGGTGTGGAAGATCGCCCGCCGCACCGCCACTGCGTCGTCGGCCGAGAAGCCGCCGTGGATCTGGGCTCCTTTCAGGCCGGTGGAGCGGACGATGTGGACGACGCGCTCCGGCACGTCGTCCTTGAACACCCCGATGGTCATGATCTCCGGCGGCAGCCGCTTGACGATGTCGGCCACGTCCTGCGGCCGCATCTGGCGGGGTGACGGGGCGAAGACGAAGCCGAGGGCCTCGGCCCCCATGGCCACCGCCAAGAGGGCGTCCTCCTCGCTGGTCGTGCCGCAGATCTTGACGAACACGGCCGTCAGGCCCCGGCCTCGACCAGCGACCGCAGGGCGGCCACCGGATCGGGGGCCGTGACCAGGTGCTCGCCCACGAGGACGGCCGAGAAGCCGGCGGCGGCTAGGCGACGGCACGACTCGGGCCCGTCGATGCCCGACTCGGCCACCTTCACCACGTGGTCCGGGAGAACGGCGGCGAGCTTCTCCGCTCGAGCCCCGTCGACCTTGAAGGTGGCGAGGTCGCGCTGGTTGACGCCGATCATCGTGGCGCCGGCCGCCAGGGCCCGGTCGACCTCGGCCTCGTCGTGGCACTCGACCAGGGGGTCGATGCGCAGCTCGTGGCTGACGGCGACGAGCTCGGCCAGCTGCGCCTGCTCCAGGGCGGCGACGATGAGGAGCACGGCGTCGGCGCCCATGAGGCGAGCGTCGGCCACGTCGCCCTCCCACACGGTGAAGTCCTTCCGCAGGACGGGGAGGGACGTGGCTGCGCTCGCCTCCATGAGGTCGGTCGACGAGCCGCCGAAGTGGATGCCGTCGGTGAGGACGCTGAGGGCGGTGGCTCCTCCCCGCTCGTAGGCGGAGGCCATCGGCCCCGCCACCAGGTCGGGCAGCAGGTCGCCCTTGGACGGCGAGCGACGCTTGATCTCGGCGATGACGGCCAGGCCGTCCGCGTCGGCCGCCGCCTGGCGCAGGGCCGCCTCGAAGGGGCGGGCCGGCGGCATCGCCCTGGCTCGCTCGAGCAGAGCTTCCAGCGGGCGGTCGTCGTGCTTCGCCCGGTCGCGGTGCCACTCCAGGATCGCATCGAGGTAGGTCACCGTTCCTAAACGGTAGCCCAGCCCCTGTCGGTCCTCCGGGAGCCCGGGAGCAGGTGGTCAGGGGGTCGGAACGCCGCCGCCGATCGTGCTCGACGGGCGCCCGCCGGGGATCGAGGAGGTGCTCGAGGTGCTGGCCCCCGGGTCGGGGAACAGGGTCGACGAGGTGGTCGTCGTCGGGCGGGCCACACAGGGGCGCAGAGGAAGTGTGAAGGTCTGGCTGCTGTTCACCGTCAGCTCGACCAGGCCCGGGCCGAGCTGCTCGCATCTCAGCTGAAACGCAGCCCGTCCCTGGCCGTTGGTGGTCGTAGCGCCGCTCGTGAGGAGCAACCCGCCGCCGACGGAGAGCGAGACGGCCGCGCCGGGGAGGGGGACCGAGCTCACGATCCCCTCGCCGTTGACCGAGAGGCTGGAGACGACGGCGGTGACGGTGACGGGCTCGCCGAGGAACGGCGGGTCGGGCGACGAGACCGAGCTGGCTGAGGTGCCGGTGTAGCGCGACACCTGCAGGCCGAGCTGTCGGTTCTGCCTGCTCTCGAGGAACAGGATCTGAGGGGCGGTGAGGGCGAGGTCGGGCGTCTTCCAGGCCCGCACCCGATAGCGACCTCCGAGGATGCCCTGCGGCCCCACCGGCTTGGTCGTCGGCGTGGGAGGAGGGCCGGCCGTGGCCGGCGGGATCGTGGGCAGCTGGCCCAGAGGGAGCGGCTGCTGGGGCACCGGCGCGAACGTGGTCGGGGGCGCGATCTGGGGGGCCCGCCAGGTCCCGTCGGCGTTGCTGAGGATGTCGATGAAGCCGATGGCATCTCCGACGAAGCGCTCGAGCCTGACCGTGGCCCCGCCGACCGGCCCGTCGGGCCCGGTGATCAGGCCGGAGAGCGTGGAGTCGCCCCCCGTCACCGCCACCTTCTCGACCGGGGCCCGACCCTCGACGATGGGGAGGGCCACGCCCGAGTAGTCGCTCCCGGGAGGAGCCGTCGTGATCGAGGCCACCGAAGGCGGCGGAGGGATCAGCCTCTTGCTGGTGCCGCCGGAGCACGCCGCCACGGCGAGGAGGCAGAGGGACAGGGCCGAGGCGAACGCGGTGACGGCCGGCCGGGGCGACGTCACTGCTCCACCCTGGCGGCCGCTCCTCCGCGCACCTCGAGCTCGGCGCCGACGGCGAAGGCC
>JBKJUI010000058.1:0-6684 GCA_046590775.1 Acidimicrobiales bacterium | reverse complement strand
GGGGCGACGAGTTCGTCTGCGCGATCTCCGGTATGGCGCCGGACGAAGTGGCGACACGGATCACGCTGGTGAACGAACTCCTCGTCGACTCCCACGAACACGGCTCGGTGTCCTTCGGACTGGCCGAGCATGAACCGTCCGACTCGCCCGAAAGCCTCATCGCACGGGCAGACGCTGCGCTCTACATCGAACGCAAGCGCCGGCGAGCTTCCGGCGCTTGAACATCGAACTCCGTGGGTCTGGAACTGCTTGCAAGGTCCGTTTAGGGCTCGGCCGTAGGTATGGGTCGCGCGGTCAGCTCTCGATGTACCGGCGAGCTCAGAGTCCCAGGTACTTCGCCGCCGGCGCACGAAGCGGCGGTCGCTGGGGTTGGCGAGGGTTCTGACCCTGACGGTGAGTTGGTATCGTTCGAGGGCGGCGGTGATTCGGGCGAGGCGGCGGGGGAGTGGGCGTAGGAGCGGCAGGAGGGAGGTTGTCCGTCAAGGCGTTGTGGCGACGCCGAGCAGGAGGAGCGCCGTCTGCGGGTCGCATGAGAGCTCGCCAGGTTCGATACGCGTCCGGCTGGGCCGCCCGACCTTGACCTGCCCGCCTACGCGGGCGCCCAGCAGGCAATCGCGATTGAACGGCGCCCACAGCGAGACCCCCAGATCGGCTCCCTGCATCGCGCTCTCAACGGTTGGGAGCAGGTCCTGGAGCCCGGTGCTCGGGTCGACGCCGGGGGCGGGCAGTCCGAGTGTCACCCTTGCTGTGACCGCTTCGGTGGTAGGAGTCGCCGGGAGCGCCGCCAGCAGCCCGGTGAGCGTGCTGTCGAAGCCCTGGGGGATCACGGCGTGCGCCCGGGGAGGGACGGGCGCGGGTACGACGGCGGTGGCTCCCTTGGGGCAGCTGATCCGCTGGGGGCTGTCGATGACGCCGTAGTAGCTGAAGAGGACCTTGTAGCAGGCGGTGATCGGTTCGGTGGAGCTGAAACCGGTCCCGGAGGCGGCGAGGTCGACTTGGAACACGAGACGGGCCAGAGGGTCGGCCACCTTGGTGGCATGGAGCTCCTCGGCGTCGACCACTGTGAGTCGCGAGTCCTGGCCGGCGTGTGTGGCCAGGGCAGCGCGGACGAACCCGTTGGCCGAACTCTGTCGTGGCGAGCTGATCGCCCTCGCCACTGTGTCGGCGATCCGGTCGGTCTCGGCGTTCCCCGGTGATGTTGCACATGAGGCAACCACGGCGAGCAGAGCGAGCGCACCCGCAACCCGGCCTACAAGATGGCGGTGGCGGGGTTTGCTCACGACGCCGCCGGCAGAAGCGGCAGGTCGGTGGCCGTCCGTACCGCCGCCTGCGGCCCGTCATGTCCTGGACCGGGTGGTGGCTGGCTGCGGAGGTGACGGCTGCGCAGAAGGGCAACGCCGACGAGCAGGCCCCAGATGAGGAACCACGGATCCCAGAGGTAGGCGTGCCAGGAGAGCGCACGGTGGTCGGCGTCGGCGGACGCGTGGAGGAGGTCGGCTTGGACGAGCAAGCCGGTAGTGGTCAGCACGAGGCCGTAGAGGGTCAGGATGCCGGCCGCGAGCCATGCCAGCACCCATACGGCGCGATCCCACGGTGACCTGGTCAGGCGGTGAAGGGCCAGGATCGGCACCACCGCGGCGAGCAGCTTGAGACCTGCGGGCACCCATGCCGTCATGAGCAGGTTCGCCTCACCGGCCCGGCTCTTCTCAGCGAGAGTTGCGCTGACGGTGTCGACCATCCTGGTGCCTCCAAGGCCCCAGTAGAAGCTGACAGCAGCGAAGAGCAGACCGACGACGCAGGCGCCCTGGGCCACCACCAATCCGCTCGGGCGGCCACGAACGCCCGCCGTCGTGCCGCCTTCGTCCGGGTTCCCGGCAGGGCGGAGCGGGAGTGACACAAGCTCGTTCACCTCGTGCTCTTCGCCAGCAGCATGGCCCCGGTCGCCCACAACACCAGGGCGACCCCGACGCCGGGCAGCAGCTGCCAAAGGGCCTCAGGGGCACCGGCCGCCCCGAAGACCATGGTGGTGGCGGCCACCAGGCACAACGCGGCCGCGGTGGCGTAGTAGAGCGGAAGCCGGAAGAGCCGTGCGAGCGGGATGAGGTGCAAGCCGACCACCAGGCAGATGGTCGCCGGGATCCAGTCGGCGTGGTCGGACCGGCCGAGGAGGCCGACAGCGACGATGATGGCGGCGACCTCGCCTGCCACCACCAGGTTGAAATGGTGCCGCCCCTGGCTCAGATCGGGTTTTGGCGAGGATGGAACGGGCGACACGATGGCTGCGTGGCGCACTCGGCGGGCCCCGGCCAGCAAAACGGCAGCGCACGCAGCGCCGACGGCGAGGAGGGGCACGGCGACGACGACGCTGAGCGCACCCAATGCCGTACCGCCCCAGGTAAAGCCCATGACAGCGCAGACGATGATCCCCATGGCGTGGCCACGAAGCTCCTCGGGGCGGAGGGCAGCGATGTGAGGCTCTTCCATCGGTCTGCTGTTGGAGTTGGCGGTGCTCATGGTGCGCTCTCTTCCGATGATCGGTCCTCTGGCTGTCTCAGGACGGCCATGCAGGAACAAGTGCGCTCCCTCGGGCCCGACGGAGGGATCTCCGACGTGGCTCATCCGGTGCCGCGAAGGAACTCTTCGAGGATGGGGCCGGCGGTCTTGGACCCGGAGGCGCCGTCCTCAACGAAGACGGCGACAGCCAGGTCGCCCTGGATGGCGATCATCCATGCGTGGGTGCGGGGCGGTTGGCCGGTGCCGTACTCGGCTGTGCCGGTCTTCGCCGCCACCTGTTCGCCGGGGACGTCTTTGAGGAAGCTGCCGCTGCCGTCGGTTACCACGGCGCGCATCATCTTGCGGACCTCTTCGGCTTCCGCTGGCCCTACCGGTTTGATCGCCTCCGTTCGACTCGTGGGGCCAGGCTGGAGGATGCGGGGAGTCACCGTCGTCCCTTGGGCCAGGGAGGCGGCCACGACCGCCATCGTCAGGGGAGAGACTTGGAGTCGGCCCTGGCCGATCATCGAGGCGGCGTGCTCCGTCTCGGCGGCCTCTGCGGGCACCGAACCGGCGAAGGACGGCACGCCGAGGTCGGCTTGGCTGCCGATGCCGAGGCTGGCGGCGGCCTCGGCCAGGGCGGCTTGGGGAACACGGCTGCGTTGGGCGATCAAGGCGGTGTTGCAGGAGTTGGCGAGAGCGGCACGTAACGAGATGTCGCCGAGGGCGGCGGCCGGGTAGTCGTCGTAGTTCTTGAACGACCGGCCGTCCACCGTAACGGTGGGGGTGCAGGGAACGACGCTGCCCTGGGTGAGGCCGGCCCGGAGCAGACCGAGGGTGGTGACCACCTTGAACGCAGATCCGGGGGCGTAGCGGCCCAGAGTTGCCGTCGAGTAGCCCTGTCCGCCGGGGCCGCTGGCCGCAGCGACGACCTCACCGGTCGAGGGCCGCACTGCCACGATGGCGCTGGGAACCTTCACCGGTGCGACGAGGGCCTCGGCGCTCGTCTGGAGGGCCTGGTCCAGGGTGATCGCCACCGGCTGGCCCGGCACCGGGTCTCGCCGGAACAGCTCACGAGGCCTGCCCGCACCGCTTTCCGGCGGCACCGCTTGCACGACGACACCGGGTTCCCCGCCAAGCTGTTTGTCGTGGGCCTGCTGCAGCCCGGAGAGCCCGGTGCTGTCACCGGCGCGGAGCCGGCCGGCCGAGTCGGTGATCAGCTGCGCGGTTGCCTCCCCGACGGTCCCGAGGATCGGCCGGGCGAAGTCCCGAGTCGGAGCCAGCGGAACCTCGTCGGGGAGCAGGACGGCACCGGGGATCGCCACCATCGGAGCCCGGTCAGCGGCGGAGGGGTCGTCCGGGCGAAGCACGATCACCTCGACGAAGGCGGCGGGACCGGCCCTGGCCACCCGGTTGACGAACGCAGGCGCGTCGACGCCCGGGAGCCGCTCGGCCAGGCGCTGGGCTGAGGCCGCAGCCTGTTCGGGTGCCACCTTGGTCTTGTCGATGCCCACTCTGAGGACCGGCCGGTCCGTGACCAGAACGGCTCCGTCGGCGCCGCGGATCTCGCCCCGCTTGGCGTTCCGCTTGCGGAGGACAAGGCGTTCTCCTGCCACCAGGCTCGGTTCCATCAGGGCCGGGGACCATCCCACCGACCATGAGCTTCCGCGGCGGGTCAGCTGGGCTGAGGTGGTGTAGGTCCAGTCTCGACCGCTGCCGTCCAGATCCCACCCGAACGCCAGCACCGCAACGGCCGTGTCGCTGCTCTTCGCCTGGACGTCTTCGACGCGCACCACCGGTCGGACACCACCCATCCCCTTCACGGCCGCTGACAGCTGCTGACCCGCGTCGGCGGTGGTGACTGCGCCGAGCGGTACGGCGCTCAGATCAGCCGAAGACAGCCCGGCAGCCAGCGCACCGGCGGCCCTGTCCGGCTTCGACCGCCTCCCGCCGCACGCACCCAGCCCAACCCCCAACAGGACCACGACAAGACCCAGAAGCAACCCCCGCCGCAGGCCCCCACTCGGTGGCAACGGCACGTCGATCGCCGGCATCAGATGGCCGCCGTGGCGGCGATGAGGAACGCCACTTGGATGGCGGTACGGGGCTGCAGACGCGGAACAGCCTTGCCGCCCAAGGTGAGGCCGGCGCGAGCCGCTCGGACGTTGGCGGGGAACATGGCGACGAGGAGCAGAACCAGGCCGGAGGCGGCGAACGGCGCTGTCACGTGAAGGACGAGGCCGGCAGCGACTGCAAGCTCGAGGAGACCGGTGGCGGTGACCAGGGCAGCGGGTGCAGGCAGCCGGCGAGGCACCATGGCGATCAGCTCTGCCCGGCGGCTGGCGAAGTGGGCGCTGGCGGTCAGCACCAACATGGCGGTGAGGCCGCCCCGCAGCGCCGGTTGCCAGCCGTCGAGGGCATCGACACCTGCGAAGCCCGCCAGACGCAGGCCAAGCGAACCGAGAACCAGTACAGCGAGCGGAATCATGGAGCTCCTCGTAGTTGACACTGTCAAGATAGACCCACCCACCTATCTTGTCAATGGCAAGTTTGATGCTAGGGTTCCTGACGTGGGTGCACCCGAGGAAGCCGAGGCTGCTGGTCGCGGCTACCACCACGGTGATCTCCGCCGAGCGCTGATCGAGGCCGCCCTGGGCGCCGTCATCGATGACGGCGCCGCAAACGTCCGTCTGCCCGGCGTCGCACGACGGGCCGGGGTGTCCCACGCCCCTCCCGCCCACCACTTCGGCGACAAGGCCGGTCTGCTCACCGCCATCGCAGCTGATGGCTTCGATCTGCTGGCCGCCGCTCTCAACGATGCCTACGAACAGAAGGCCAGCTTCCTCGAGGTGGGCGTGGCCTACGTCCGGTTCGCCGTTGACCGCCGCGCCCACTTCGAGGTGATGTTCCGCCCCGAGCTCTACCGGGCCGCCGACCAGGCCCTCGTCAAGCCGAAGGCTGCCGCCACCGCCGCGCTGTACGGACCGCTGCGCGACGTCACCGGCGACGACGACCCGCTCGACCCGCAGACCCCGTTCATCGCCGTCTGGTCCCTCGTGCACGGCCTCGCCACCCTGCTGCTCACCGAGAACCTGCCCGTCGCGCTGGGTGGCGACCCCGATGACATCACCCGCCGCGTCGCCGGGTACCTGTTCCCTTCAACGACCACCCGTTGACGCGCCGATCAGCACGGCCCCGGTTGCGCGAGAAGGGGATGCCGTCGCCCTGGCATCAGCCAGCGAACGGGTTACAGCAACAAGGGGAACCCGACCCCGGTAACCCGTGGAGGGCGACGCCTCACCGGAGCACAACTCCACGACGCGATTCGAATGCGGCGGTGTTGGAATCAGTTCGCATGCGTGTCTCTGCAGCGGCGGGTGGTGATGGAGCCGCGGCCCAAGGTTCGGGTCGGGCGTGGGAGCATCCTGTGGTGGTCGCTGGAGGTTGCCGGGTCTGTTCGGCATCTGCGGGCTCGGCTCTCTCCCATCGACAGGCTGTAGTTTGGCCAGCCTGATGGGGGTCTGCAAGCAGGGGTCGTCACCGCCGATGCACAGGCCGGGCCGGATCCGGGGCGGGTCCGGTGGCTGAGCGGCGGCGGAACGGGGCGTTGGAGGAGGACGTGCTGTCGGGGCTGTGGGCGTCGGGTCGGCCGTTGACGGCTCGAGATCTTCAGCGTTCGTTGGTGAAGCCGCTGGCCTACACCACGGTGATGACGACCCTCACCCGGTTGGAGGCCAAGGGTCTGGTGGTCCGGTCACCGATCAGCCGCGGGTACGAGTTCGAGCCCACGGGTCAGCGGGGCCAGAACACCGCGGCCAAGATGCAGGCGCTCGTCGAGGAGGCCGCCGACCCGACCGCCGCGCTCGCCTGCTTCGCCTCGGTGCTGACCAGGGAACAGGTGCGGGTGCTGCGAGCTGCGCTGGAGAAGACCCGGCGGGCATGACGGCCACGACGTTCCTCCCCTCGGTCATCGCTCTGTTCGCCGTGCTGGCCGTGGCCCGGCAGAGCAAGCGGCTCCAGCCGCGGACGGCGGCGATTCTGCTGGCGGCGGGGTGTGTGGTGGCCGTGGCTACATGTGCTGTCGCCGTCGCTTCGGTGGTGCTGGACCAGCTGTCCGACGTGCCGTGGCTGGCCGCCCGGTTGGGGTGGTGCACCCGGGCGGCGACGACGCCCGCCGGCCTCGTCGCCGTC
>JBKJUI010000496.1:0-9868 GCA_046590775.1 Acidimicrobiales bacterium | reverse complement strand
GGGCGTGCCGGCGCTGTCGTCGTCGGCGGCGAGGGCGGCGTCGGCAAGACGCGCCTGATCGGCGAGCTCCTCGAGCACGCCCGGCGTCAGGGGGTGCTGGTCCTCACCGGTGGCTGCATCCAGTGCCGGGACGGCGGCCCGCCCTACTGGCCGTTCATCGACGCCCTCCGCCGCTTCTTCTCCGACGACGACACCGACCCGCGCCTGGCGCCGGCCCTGGTGGCCGCCGCGGTCAAGCCCTTCCGCCGCGAGCTGTCCCGTCTCCTGCCGGAGCTGGACCACGAGCGGTCCGACGCCATCGCGGCCGAGGCGCCAGTGGCGGACCCGGGACCCCCCTACGTCGCTGTGCTCGGCCTCCTCACCGCGCTGAGCGAGCACCGGCCCGTGGTGCTGGTGGTGGAGGACCTGCACTGGGCCGACCGCTCCACCCAGGACCTGCTCTCGTTCCTCCTCACCAACCTCGGCTCGAGCCGGCTGCTGGTGGTGGCCACCTACCGCAGCGATTCGCTCGTCTCCGGCCATCCCCTGCGAGACCTGCTCGCCGAGCTCCGCCGCAGCCGGCGGGCCGAGCTCGTCGACCTCCCGCGGTTCGACCGCGAGGAGCTGACGAGCCAGCTCGCGGCCATCCTCGCCGCACCGCCGGACCCGGAGCTGGTCGAGACCATCTGGTCGCGATCGGAGGGCAACGCCTTCTTCGCCGAGGAGCTGCTGGCGGCGAGAGACATGGACGGCAGGAGGTTGCCCGACACGCTGCGCCAGGTCCTGCTCACCCGGGTCGACGTGCTGTCCGAGGCCGCACGGCAGGTGCTCCGGATGATGGCGGTCGGCGGTCAGGGCGTGAGCCACCGGCTGCTGGCGTCGGTGGCCGGTGTTCCGGCCAGCGCCTCCGAGCGTGACCTGCTCGACGCCCTGCGCGACTGCGTGGCCCACCAGGTGGTCCTGGCCGAGCCCGAGGGGGACGGGTACCGCTTCCGCCACAGCCTGTTGCAGGAGGCGGTGTACGACGACCTCCTTCCGGGAGAGCGGACCCGGTTCCACGGCGCCTACGCCCGCGCCCTCGAAGCCGATGCCTCGCTCAGCGACGTCACGACGGCGGCCAAGCTCGCCTACCACTGGGAGCGCGCCGGTGACCACGGCCGTGCCCTCGAAGCCGCCTTGGCCGCCGCCGCTGCGGCCGCCGCCCTCTACGGGTTCGCCGAGGCCCACCAGCTCCTCGAGCGGGCCCTCGACCTCTGGTCCGTGGTCCCCGACGCGACCGAACGGGTCGCTCTCGACCAGACCGCCCTCTTCGAGCGCGCCGCCGAGGCGGCCGACATGGCCGGGAACCACCGACGGGCCAGTGTCCTCGTCAGGGCGGCCATGGCCGAGCTCTGCCGCGAGGAGGAGCGGACGCGGGTCGCCCTGCTGCAGGAGCGCCTCGGCCGCTACCTCTGGGCCTCCGGCGACAGCGAGGCGGCGCTGGTGGCCTACGACGAGGCCGTGGAGCGCATCGCCCCCGCCACGGGCACCGTCGAGTGGGCCCGCATCGTCGCGGCCTACGCCGAGGCGCTCATGCGGGCGGGGAGGTACCGGGAGTCCCGCCATCAGGCCGAGGCGGCCCTCGGGGTCGCTCGCGGCCTGGGGGCCCGCGGCGACGAGGGTCACATCCTGGCCACGCTCGGGTTCGACCTGGCCTTCCTGGGTGACCCGACGGCCGGGGTGGCGCTGCTCGAGGAGTCGCTCAGGGTGGCGGCCGAGCTGGGTGACCCGAACGACGTCGGTCGGGCCTACCTCAACCTGGCCGAGCTGCTCTCCGGACCGCTGAACCGGCTGGCGGAGGGGGCGGCGGTGGCGCAGGCCGGCATCACCCACGTCCGCCGCCTGGGGCTGGAGCGCTCCTACGGCGTGTCGCTGCACGCCATCGCCATCAACACCCTGTTCCGGCTCGGCCGCTGGCCTGACGCCGACGTGTACCTGCGGCAGGCGTTGGAGCTGAACCCGACCGGCGCAGCCGCCATCGAGCTGCGACTCGCCCGGGCCCGCCTCTCGGTGGGCAGGGGGGACTTCCTGGCGGCGCGGGCGGACCTGGAGGAGGTGACCCGGATGTGCGCGCATGACATCGGGCCGCGCCACCAGGTCCCGCTGCTCACCCTGACCGCCGGCCTCGCCCTGTGGGAGGGGCGGCTGGACGACTCTCGGGAGGCCGTGGCCAAGGGGATCGAGCAGGCCTCGAACAGCGAGGACACCTGGGTGGTCGCCCCCCTGGTGTGGCACGGGCTGCGGGCGGAGGCCGAAGCAGCCGAGCTGGCACGGGACCAGCGCCGGCCGGACGCCGCCGCCGCCGCCACGTCGGCGGCCCAGGCGCTGCTGGCCCACGTCAGCGGCCTGGTCGAGCGGTCGGCGAGCTCGGCCACGCCGGTGCGGCAGGCGGTGGACACCTACGCCCTGATGTGCGAGGCCGAGCTCTCGCGGGTCGCCGGCGTCAGCTCGCCCGACGTCTGGGGTCAGGTCGCTGACCTCTGGCAGGGGATGGGCCAGCCGTATCCGGCGGCCTACGCCCACTGGCGCCAGGGTGAGGCCCTCCTCTCCCAGCGAGCTCGCTCGTCCGGTGCGGCCGAGGCGCTCCGGGCCGCCCACGAGGTGGCGGTGAGCTTGGCGGCGGCGCCGCTCTGTGCGCAGATCGAGCGGCTCGCCGAGCGGGCGCGGATCCGCCTGGAGGACCGCGGGGACCTCGACGCTGCCGCCGGGGCGTCGACCGGGACGGAGCCCGAGGTGCCTCTTGCGCTCGCCACGCTCACCAAGCGGGAGCGCCACGTCTTGCTCCTCGTCGCCGAGGGGCACACGAACCGCCAGATCGCCGAGACCCTCTACATCAGCGACAAGACCGCCAGCCTCCACGTGTCGCACATCCTGGCGAAGCTCGGTGTGTCCAGCCGCGTCCAGGCCGGTGCCGTCGTGCACCGGCTCGGCATCGTCGCTCCCGGCTGAGCCTTGTCGACGCTGGGTGGTGGAGTCGCCCCCCTCCGTTCAAGAGAAGGAGCGGTGCGCCGGAAAATAGGGCGGTCCCAAGTTGAAAACTAGGCAAGCTGCCGATGTCGGCCGAAGTCGGACCGGGCATCGTCTGAGTCCATGACCACGCTGACGGCGGAGAGCGATGTGCCTGAGATCCCTGCGACCCACCCGCCCGGGCCTTCTGACGCCCGAGGTCCTCTCGGCCTGGGCCGGGTCGACAGCATCGAGGAGGTGGTCAGCCGGCTGGGAGCCATCCAGGGCTTCGCCGAGGCGTCGAGCCCGCTCAAGGACCAGGACGGCGTCGCCAGCTTCAACTTCCTCTACCGCATCATCACCCAGCGGGTCCTCGACCGGCTGGGCACCGGCTTCTTCCCCGACGACGAGTTCCTCACCCGGCTCGACGTCGCCTTCGCCAACCGGTACCTCGACGCCCTGCGTGCCCACGCCACCGGCTCCGGCCGCACGCCCCGGTCGTGGAAGGTGCTGTTCGAGCGGCGGCACAACCCACGCATCACCCCCCTGCAGTTCGCCGTGGCCGGCGTCAACGCCCACGTGAACTTCGACCTGGCCTGTGCCGTGGTCGAGACCTGCCACGAGCTCGGTCGCGAGCCTGATGAAGGGACGCAGGAGGCCTCCTACGACAAGGTGAACGACATCTTCGCCGAGCAGATGGAGCGGCTGCGCCAGCACTTCGAGGGGCGTCTGGCCCTGTGGATCGACGAGAACGTGCTCCTCAACGTCGACGACATGCTCGGCAACTGGAGCGTCGAGGCCAGCCGGGCCCATGCCTGGAACCTGGCCCGGCTGCTCTGGAAGGTCCGTGACCACGATGTCGCCGAGAAGCTCACCCTCGAGGTCCAGGACCGGGCCAGCGGCCTGGCCGGCCACCTGCTGCTGCACCCACTGCCGTGAGCGTCGCCACCGCCCCGTCACCCCACACCGAGGCGGGGGACCTGGTTCGCGCCGCATCCCGGTCGGAGGAAGGGGCCTGGGACGCCCTCATGGGGCGCTTCGACGGCCGGGTGCGAAGCATCGCCTGGTCGTACGGCCTGCGGGGCCACGATGTCTCCGACGTCTCCCAGGTCGTGTGGATGCGCCTCCTGGACCACCTGGACCGGCTGCACGACCCGGACCGGGTAGCGGGCTGGCTGACCACGACCACCCGGCACGAGTGCCTGCGGACGGTGCGCCAGCACGGGCGCACCCGCCCGACGGCGGACCCCGCCGTCTTGGACTCCGACGACCAGGGCACCGATCCCGTGGCCGCGCTGGCCGCAGAGCAGCGCAGCGCCCTGCTCTCACAGGTGGTCGAGACGCTGTCCTCGCAGCACCAGGCCCTGGTCCGGGTGATGATGCTGGACCCCACGCCGACCTACCGGGAGACGGCGACCAGGCTCGGGATCCCGGTCGGATCCATCGGTCCGACCCGCCAGCGCTGCCTGGCCGTGCTGCGCAGCAAGTGCGCCGCAGCCGGCATCGAACCCTGACGGTACGGACCCCTCCACGAACGATGCGCGGCGATCCGGGCGTTGGGCGCGCCTCGGCGGGGGCGCCCAGCGCGCTGACCGGGTCAGGGCCCCAACCGAGGGCCGATGCCGACGAGGGCACGACGCTCGGGGCCTTCAGGGAGAGAGTGGACGCGAACGAGGTGGAGCTCGGTGGTGGCCCGCAGCACGTGGACCTCTCCCTGCTCCAGGCTGTAGAGCACCCCCGTGCGCAGGGGGTGCCTGGCGCCGTCCGAAACGACCTCGCCCTCACCGCGGACGCAGTAGTACGTCTCCGCGCCGCGCCCGTCAGAAAAGTGGCTCTCGCTGCCGGCCGGCACGGTCTCGTGCGTGACCGCGCAGGGGGCGACATCCGGCTCCAGGAGGAAGGCGAGGTCGCGGTCGGTTCCGGCCAGGTCGTCAAGCGATCTCACGATCATCGTGTGCTCCTTCTTGGCGTCGACGCCCATGCGCTCCACAGACCAGAGCGCGGGACGGCTCCGCGGATACGAACTCGACCGGCAGGTGGCCGGGGCCGGACCGCACCCGGCCGGTAGGATCCGGGCGATGGCGCACCCCTTCACCGAGGCCGATCCGCAGGTCTTCGGCATCCTCGACGCCGAGCTCGAACGGCAGAACACCACCCTCCAGCTGATCGCCTCGGAGAACTTCACCTCCACGGCCGTGATGGCCGCCACGGGCTCGGTCCTCACCAACAAGTACTCCGAGGGCTACCCCGGCAAGCGGTACTACGGCGGCAACCAGCAGGTGGACCAGGTCGAGGTCGTGGCCATCGAGCGGGCCAAGCAGCTGTTCGGCGCCGAGCACGCCAACGTGCAGCCCCACTCCGGGGCCAACGCCAACACCGCGGTCTACCTGGCCGTCCTCGACCCGGGCGACACCGCCCTCGGCCTGCGCCTCGACCAGGGCGGCCACATCACCCACGGCCTGCCCGTCAGCCTGTCGGGCCGCTTCTACAACTTCGTCTCCTACGGCGTCACCCCCTCCGACGAGCGCATCGACATGGACCAGGTGCGCGACCTGGCGCTCGAGCACCGGCCGAAGCTCATCGTCGCCGGCGCCACCGCCTACCCCCGGGTCATCGACCCGGCGCCGTTCCGGCAGATCGCCGACGAGGTCGGTGCCCTCCTGCTCTTCGACGCCGCCCACATCGCCGGGCTGGTGGCGGGCGGGGCCCACCCGAACCCGGTGCCCTACTCCGACGTGGTCACCTTCACCACCCACAAGACCCTGCGCGGCCCGCGCGGTGGCTGCATCCTGTCGAAGGCGGCCCTGGCCGCCGCCGTCGACAAGGGCATCTTTCCCGGGAGCCAGGGGGGTCCGCTCGACCACGTCGTGGCGGCCAAGGCCGTGGCCTTCGGCGAGGCGCTGCAGCCGGCGTTCGCCGACTACGCCGCCCAGGTCGTGGCGAACGCCCGGGCGCTGGCCGAGGCGCTGGCCGGCGAGGGCTTCCGCCTGGTCTCCGGCGGCACCGACAACCACCTCGTCCTGGTCGATCTCCAGCCCTTCGATGCCGAGCTCACCGGCAAGGTGGCCCAAGAGGCCCTCGACCGAGCCGGGATCACGTGCAACAAGAACACGATCCCGAACGACCCGCGGTCGGCCTTCGTCACGAGCGGCCTCCGGCTCGGCACCGCGGCGCAGACCACCGCTGGCATGGGCGAGGCCGAGATGGCCGAGGTGGCCCGCCTCCTCGGGCGAGCGCTGCGCCACCGGTCGGACGAGCACGAGCTCGAGGCCACGCGGCACGAGGTCGGCACCCTCTGCTCCAAGTTCACGCCGTACCCCGAGCTGGCGGGGTAGCCGCGCCACGTGCTCCGGACCTACGGCCCGGTGCTGGCGGTGGCCTTCCTCACCACCTGGGCCGCCACGTTCGCCTGGCGGGCCTTCGCCGGTCGGCGCCCCCACCTGACGGTCGAGCCGGACGACCGCCGGATCCATGAGCGCACCACGCCGACCGGCGGCGGCGCCGCCATGTGGCTCGCCTTCCTCGTGGCCATGGCCGTCGCCTGGCGGCTCCCTCGGCTCCGCCAGGTGTTCGAGGGGAACACCGAGCCGCTCGGCGTCGTGCTCGGGGCCACTGTGCTGTTCGCCGTCGGCCTCCTCGACGACATCCGCGACGTGTCGCCGCCGGCCAAGCTGGCCGGGACCATCCTCGGCGCCTCGATCATGGCCAGCCAGGGCGTGCAGATGCTGTACTTCCGTGTGCCGTTCTGGGACACGGTGATCCTCGACCAGAGCACCGGGTTCCTCATCACGGTCATCTGGGTGGTGCTCGTGACCGAGGCCGTCAACCTGATCGACGGCCTCGACGGGCTGGCCGCCGGGGTGGCCCTCATCGCCGGCCTCGCCTTCTTCCTCTACGCCAACCGCCAGGTCGACGCGGGGCTGCTGACCGGTGACACGATCGGGCCCCTGCTCGCTGTCGTCGTGGTGGGCGTGTGCCTCGGCTTCCTGCCCCACAACTTCAACCCGGCCAAGGTCTTCATGGGCGATGCCGGAGCCCTGTTCCTCGGGCTGCTGCTGGCCACATCGACCCTCGTCGTCGGCGGCCGCACCAACGACGAGTTCAGCGGCCAGACCTTCTTCTTCTTCGCTCCGGTGCTGATCCCGTTCGTGATCCTCGGGGTGCCGCTGCTGGACACCGCTTTTGCCTTCCTCCGCCGGGCGGTCCAGCGTCGGGGGATCGCCGTGGCCGACAAGGAGCACCTCCACCACCGGCTCGTCCGCCTGGGCCACGGGCACCGTCGTGCCGTGCTGATCCTGTGGGCGTGGACCGCGGTGCTGGCCACCCTGGTGCTGGTCCCGACCTACGCCAGGGGCGCCAACGGCCTCGTCCTGCCGGGCGTGCTGGCCCTCGGCGTCATCCTCTACACCGTCCTCCACCCCGAGGTCCGGGCCGGTCGTCGGCTGGCCCCCGAGCCGCCTCCGACCACTGCGCCGGCCGGCGTCGCCGAGGTGCGCAAGCCCAGCTGACGGGTGTCGGCTGGTGGGCGCTACCCAGGTTTCGGCTAGGTTGCCTCCGGATTTGCCCGGCCTGAAACCTGGGTCGTAGATTGCGAAGGAATTCACAAGCAGGTCCGGAAGCGTGACTCGGTGAGGAGGGTTCGTGGCTGCCATCAGTCAGCATGATCAGGACGAACGCCGCCGGCTCAACCAGGGCTTCGGGGCTTCGCTCACCAACGCCTTTGAGATCGCCATGATCCCTGCCCTCTTCGCTGGCGCCGGCTGGCTGCTCGACCGCCTCCTCGGGACGGGCTGGATCGCCGCCGCCGTCTTGGCCGTCGTCGGCCTGGCCGGCACCTTCGCCAAGCTCTACTACCGCTACTGCGCCGAGATGAGCAAGCTCGAGGAGTCGGGGTCCTGGCACCGCACCCCGCAGGCGCAACGATGAGCATCGCCGGTCCGGCTGCCTTCTCCCCGATCGACGGCCCGCCCGTCGAGCGGATGATCGTCCGAGACATGGTGCGCCGGGGCTGGCCGGCGCTGCTGCTGCTGGTCGGGCTGGGCGGCTTCTGGGGGCTCGACGGCGTCCTGTCGTCCGCCTTCGGGGTCAGCCTGGCCGTGGCCAATGCCGCACTGGCCGCAGCGATGGTGTCGAGCGCCGCCCGCATCAGCCTCGGCATGCTCTACACCGCCGTCCTTGGCGGCTACCTCGTCCGCCTCGGCCTCCTCACCGTCGCCGTCCTCGCCGTGGTGCGCCAGAGCTGGGTCGAGGTCGTCCCGCTCTGCGCGGCCTTGGTCGTCTCCCACCTAGGCCTTTTCATGTGGGAGGCACGCTTCGTGTCCACCCAGCTGGCCTTCCCCGGCCTCAAGCCTGTTCCCCACGAGTTCCGCATCGAGAAAGGTGCGCCGTGAACCTTGCGTCGCTCACGTTCCCGCCCATCGACGAGATCCTCCGGTGGAAGCCGTTCTTCGGCGAGGGCACCTCGTACGCCTTCAACAAGATCGGGCTGATCAGCCTGCTGGCCACCGCCGCCACGCTCGCCCTGTTCATCGCCGGCGGGAAGAAGCGGGCGCTGGTCCCCACCGGGGTCCAGAACATCGCCGAGGCGTCGATCGACTTCATCCGCGAGGGGATCATCGCCCAGACGATGGGGTCCAGGAAGGAGGACATGGCCTGGGCGAACTACCTCACTGCCCTGTTCTTCTTCATCGTGTTCACGAACGTCACGGGCATCATCCCGTTCATCCAGATGCCGGCCACCGCCCGCATGGGGATCCCGGCGCTCCTGGCGGTGTCCTCGTGGATCCTCTTCATCGTCATGGGCGTCAAGAAGAACGGCCTCGGCTACTTCAAGGCCGCCGTCGTGCCTCCTGGGGTGCCCAAGGCGCTGCTCCCGCTCGTCGTACTCATCGAGATCGTGTCGACCTTCCTGGTCCGGCCCTTCTCGCTGGCCGTGCGTCTCTTCGCCAACATGCTGGCGGGCCACCTGCTCCTCGTGACCTTCTCGGTGATGGGCCACGCCCTCTTCCTGGCCGAGACCAAGCAAGCGTTCTTCATCCCGCTGTCGATCCTGCCCCTCGTCCTCTTCATCGCCATCACGGTCTTCGAGGTGCTCGTGATCTTCCTCCAGGCCTACATCTTCACGATCCTCACCGCCGTGTACCTCGGCGGCGCCATGCACCCTGAGCACTAGGAGACAGTCACCGCAATGAGCGTTCTCGCACAGATCACGTCCAACCCCACCGAGTTCAAGACGGCCATGTCGGCGGTCGGCGCCGGCTTCGCCTATGGCCTAGCCGCCATCGGTCCGGGCGTCGGCATCGGCATCGTGGTCGGGAACGCCGTGCAGGCCATGGCCCGCCAGCCCGAGGCCGCCGGCCTCGTGCGCACCACGATGTTCCTCGGCATCGCCTTCACCGAAGCCCTGGCCCTCATCGGCTTCGTCGTCTTCATCCTCCTCAAGTTCGCCTAGATCGCAGGGAAGCACATGCTGAACCTCCAGCTCCTGGCCAGCGAGGCCGCCGGCGCCGCCGGTGAGGCCGCGACAAGCAAGAACCCGATCGTCCCCGAGGTCTTCGAGCTGGTCTACAGCCTGATCGCCTTCGTCGTGCTCGTGGTGCTGTTCAAGAAGTTCGGCTTCCCCGCCGTCAAGAAGGGGATGGAGGCCCGCACCGAGCGCATCCGTGCCGACCTCGACCAGGCGGAGAAGGCCAAGACGTCGGCCGAAGGCGTGCTGGCCGAGTACAAGAAGAAGCTGGACGACGCCAAGGCCGAGGCCGACCGCATCATCGACGAGGCCCGCAAGCAGGCCGAGAAGGTCAAGGCCGACGTGCTGGCCAAGACCAACGACGAGGTCGGCGAGCTCAAGAGCAAGGCCACCGCCGACATCGAGGCCGCCCGGTCGGCGGCGCTGGCATCGCTCCAG
>JBKJUI010000490.1:0-3217 GCA_046590775.1 Acidimicrobiales bacterium | reverse complement strand
GACGCGATGAGGGGATAAGGGCCGGCGGCTGGCGAAGGTCAACAGTCGGGTAGGCTGGCATCAGCACGAGGAGATCCCACTCGTGTAGAGCCGGCATCGAACAGCTCGGGCGCGGTGCTTCGGACCTTGGTAGCGCGGCGATCCAACAGACGCCCCAATGCACCGCGGCGACGCTCCGTCAAGGCTGCGGTTCCCGCAAGATGGAGGTCCGCATGCAGATCGAGGTCACAACCGACCACAACGTGGACGGAAGCGACGAGCTCACCAGTCGGGTCTCCGCTGAGGTGACCGCCGCTCTGTCGCGGTTCAGTGACCAGCTCACCCGGGTGGAAGTCCACTTGGGGGACGAGAACGCCGACAAGGGCGGCCGCTCCGACAAGCGGTGCATGATCGAGGCCCGGCCGGCGGGGCAGCAGCCGGTCGCGGTGACCAACCACGGCGCCACCGTCGAGGAGGCCTGCAGCGGGGCGCTACGCAAGCTCACGAGCCTGCTCGGCAGCCGATTCGGACGGCTCGACAATCGCAAGGGCGGCCCCACTGTTCGGCGCGCCGAACACAGCTGAGTTGGCCCGTCGACCGCACGGTCACCATCCGCCGGGGCCACACCACCAACCAACGATCCCGGCTGGTCCGCTGGGCGGCGGTCGACTGACTGATCGCGTCGGCGAGCGACGAGGCTCAGCTGGCTCCGGTCCGTTGTCAGTGCGGCTCTTGGGCCGGGCCGACCTGGGCTACGGACCCGTCCCCGTCGGGCACGGCGTCCTCCTCCCACGGCTCCTCAGCATCGACGGACAGGCCGTTCGAGTCGGGACGTAGCGCTTTGAACAGATCGACGCCGGTGGCGTTCTCGAGCTCGGCGGTGGCGTCGGGCAGGGCCCGGGCGGTCAGGTAGAGCTGCTGGCCTGCGACCGAGATCGCGACACGGCCCCGGCGGTCGGCGGCCACGGGCAGAACGACGAGGCCGACGCGCCCAGCAAGCTGCTCGTCGCTCACCGAGGCGGTCGACTCGGAGCGACGCAGGTAGGTGAAGACCGTGCTGTTGAGAGCACCGGCGGCAGCCGCGGCCACCACGGCAGCGATGAACGTCGAGCCTGCCCCGGTGCCGACGGAGATCGTCGATGAGCGCCGAATGATCGAGCAGGAGGCGAGGCGGCATCGTCGGGTGGACAGCGAGCCAGTCGCGTGAGGTTGGTCGCCCGTCCGAAGGTGAGCGGGTCGCGCGCCGGAGCTCGGCCCGGCCGACTGCCCTGGTCGGTCGACGGGTCCCTGCATCCGGTGCCGTAGCCTCCGCCACCGCCATGTCCACCATGATCCTCCTCCGACACGGCCGCAGCGACTGGAACGATCGGAACCTCTTCACCGGTTGGTGGGACGTCGACCTCTCCGCCGCTGGCGAGCGCGAGGCGGTCGACGCGGGGCGCCTCCTGGCCGAGGAGGGGCTGCTTCCCGACGTCGTCCACACCAGCGTGCTGACCAGGGCCACCCGCAGCGCCGACCTGGCCCTGCACGCCTGCGGCCGGGCGTGGATCCCGGTGCGGCGCAGCTGGCGGCTGAACGAGCGTCACTACGGCTCCCTGCAGGGGCTCGACAAGGCCGAGACGCTCCGCCAGCACGGCGAGGAGCGGTTCCAGCAGTGGCGGCGCTCCTACGACGTGCCGCCGCCGCCGATCGAGCGGGGCAGCCGCTACGACGTGGCCGACGACCCCCGCTACGCCGACCTGCCGCCCGAGGCCGTCCCGACCAGCGAGTGCCTGCGGGACGTCGTCGGGCGCATGCTGCCCTACTGGGCCGACGGCCTGGCCCCCGACCTGCGGGCCGGCAAGGTTGTGCTGGTGGCGGCCCACGGCAACAGCCTGCGCGCTCTGGTCAAGCACCTCGACGGCATCTCGGACGAGGCCATCGCCGGGCTGAACCTGGCCACCGGGGTACCCCGGGTCTACGAGCTCGGCCGCGACCTCCGCCCAACCGGCCCGCCTCGCGATCTGGGTGACCCCGAGGAGATCGCCCGCCGCGCTGCGGCGGTGGCCGCCCAGGGCCGGGCTCCCCGGTAGCCCTGCCGGAAGGTGGCCGCACCACGTCGGGACGCGCCGGCGGATCAGGGAGTGACCTTCGTCGAGCTGTTCTTCGACCTGGTCTTCGTGTTCGCCGTGACCGAGGTGACGGGGCTGCTCCACTCCGACCTGACGGCGGGCGGCGTCGTCCGCTTCGTGCTCGCCTTCTGGCTCGTCTGGTGGGCCTGGACCCAGTACACCTGGGCGCTGAACGTGGCCGACACCACGGCTGGCGGCATCCAGGCCGCCATGTTGGCGTCGGTCGTCCTGGCCTTCGCCATGGCGACCGGGGTCGGCCGGGCGTACGAAGGCTCGGGCCTGTGGTTCGCCCTGCCCTACGTGGCGCTGCGCCTGCTGGGCCTGGCCGTCTACTTCTGGGTCTCGGTCGGTCACCCCGAGCGGTGGCGGGCCGTCGTCGGGTTCACCGCCTTCTCGAGCGTCGGCCTGGTGACCGCCATCCTCGGTGGCATCGCCGA
The DNA here is from genome assembly GCA_046590775.1 of Acidimicrobiales bacterium. Taxonomy (GTDB): domain Bacteria; phylum Actinomycetota; class Acidimicrobiia; order Acidimicrobiales; family JAUJNH01; genus JAUJNH01. The sequence continues at coordinate 690 of JBKJUI010000490.1, read as the reverse complement.
CCCGCCGCTGCGCACCTGGCTCTGGGCGCTGACCGTGGCCCTCGACGTGCTGGCTGCCTGGCGCGGCGGTCGTGCCGGCACCTGGGACATCAGGCCGGCCCACTTCGCCGAGCGGCACGCCCTCTTCGTGATCATGGCCCTCGGCGAGTCGCTGATCGCCGCCGGCGGACCGGCGGCCGCTGCTCCCCGCTCGGCCGAGCTGGTCCTCACCTGCGTCGGCGCCGTGCTCGTCGCCTGCCTGATGTGGTGGGTGTACTTCGCCCATGCCAGGGAGGAGCTGGAGGAGGCCGTCACGGCCCAGGAGGGCGAGGCCAGGTCGGCGATGGCGCGCGACGCCTACTCGCTCCTGCACTTCCCGGTGCTGTGCGGGATCGTCGCCGTGGCCGCCGCCGTGGAGGAAGCCGTCGCCCACCCCGACCGTGACCTCAGCGGCCGGGTGGTGACCGCGTTCTCCGTCGGCCTCTCCCTGTTCCTCCTGGGGATGGCGGCGGCGCACCGGCGTGCGGTCGGCCAGTGGCTGTGGCCGCGCCTCCCCGTCGTGGCCGGCGCCGCCGCTCTGGTGGCGCTGGCCCGCCCGGTCTCACCAGCCGCGGTGCTGGCGGTCGGCGCCGCCGCCCTGGCGGCCGTCGCCCTGTTCGAGGAGCGCCGGTCCAAACGCACAAAGGTAGGAGGATGACCGGGTGACGGTCG
>JBKJUI010000432.1:0-12795 GCA_046590775.1 Acidimicrobiales bacterium | reverse complement strand
CTGGAGCGCACCCGCCCGCCGCCCTGCGGACTCGCGATGGTGGCGGCCCTACAGTTCCGTCGGATGGAGCACGCCATGAGCGAGCGGCTGGCCGAGCTGGAGGAGCGCAAGCAGCAGGCGCTCCACGCCGGCAGCGAGCAGGCCGTGAAGCGCCAGCACGACCGGGGGAAGATGACGGCCCGAGAGCGGGTCGAGCACCTGCTCGACGACGGCTCGTTCCAGGAGCTGGACATGCTGGCCCGCAGCCGGGCCACCGGGCTGAAGGAGACGCCGTACACCGACGGGGTCGTCACCGGCTTCGGAACCATCGACGGGCGGAAGGTCTGTGTGTTCAGTCAGGACTTCACGGTCTTCGGCGGGGCCCTGGGCGAGGTGTTCGCCGAGAAGATCCACAAGGTCATGGACCTGTCGGCCAAGATCGGCGTGCCGATGATCGGCATCAACGACGGGGCCGGGGCCCGCATCCAGGAGGGCGTGGTGTCGCTCGCCTCCTACGGCGGCATCTTCCACCGCAACGTCCAGGCCTCGGGGGTGGTGCCGCAGATCTCGGCGGTCATGGGCCCCTGCGCCGGCGGCGCCGTCTACAGCCCGATCATGACCGACTTCATCTACATGGTCGACCAGACCTCTTACATGTTCATCACCGGTCCCGACGTCGTCCGCACGGTGACCGGCGAGAACGTCACCCAGGAGGAGCTGGGCGGGGCCATGACCCACGCCACCAAGTCGGGCGTGTGCACGTTCGTCGAGCCCGACGACAAGGCCTGCCTCAACTCGATCCGCGAGCTGCTCTCCTACCTGCCGGCCAACAACCTCGAGGAGCCGCCAGAGGTCGCCACCGACGACGACCCGATGCGCCGCTGCGACGAGCTCACCGCCCTCATGCCGGCCACGCCGAACCAGGCCTACGACATGAAGCGCGTGGTCGCCTCGGTGGTGGACGACGGCGAGCTCCTCGAGTACGCCCAGCACTGGGCCCGCAACATCGTCTGCGGGTTCGCCCGCATCGACGGGCGCACGGTGGGCATCGTCGGCAACCAGCCGATGCACCTGGCCGGGGTGCTCGACATCGAGGCCAGCGAGAAGGCGGCCCGCTTCGTGCGCACCTGTGACGCCTTCAACATCCCGCTGATCACCTTCGTCGACGTGCCCGGCTTCCTCCCCGGCACGGCCCAGGAGTACGGCGGCATCATCCGCCACGGCGCCAAGCTGCTCTACGCCTACTGCGAGGCCACCGTCCCCCGGGTGCAGATCATCACCCGCAAGGCCTACGGGGGCGCCTACGTCGTGATGAACTCCAAGTCGATCGGCTGCGACCTGGCCTTCGCCTGGCCGTCGGCCGAGCTGGCGGTGATGGGCCCGAGCGGCGCCGTGGAGATCGTCTACCGCCGCGAGCTGGCCGAGGCCGCCGACCCCGATGCCCGCCGGGCCGAGCTGATCGAGGAGTACACCGAGCGCCACGCCAACCCCTACGAGGCGGCCGAGCGGGGTTACGTCGACGACGTGATCGACCCGGCCGAGACGCGTCAGGTGCTCGTCCGGTCGCTGGCGTTCCTCCGCTCCAAGCGGGAGGAGCTCCCGAAGCGCAAGCACGGCAACATGCCCCTGTGACTGCCCACGAGGCGAATCGCCCGGACGACGCCACGCTGGCGGCGATCGTTGCTGCCGTCGACGCCGCCTGGCCACGGGCCGGGACCGCCACCGCTCTCGGTGAGGCCTCGGAGCCGTCGCGGTGGCGCTTCAGCGCCCGCTGGTGGGCCCGGCCGACGGCCAGCCGACGCGGTCGGCCCTGGTAGATCCCGCTACTTGGTGGTGCTGGGCGGGCTCATGCCGCCGTCGCCGGCCTGAGCGCCGCCGCCGCAGGCCGCCAGCGCTCCCGCCGAGCCGACGGCAAGGGCCACGACGAGGAGGAGGCGGGCGAGCCGGCGCTTCTGCACGGCGGGAACCTAGCGCCCCGGCCCCGCCCTTCCCCAAACGCTCAAGGCCCCTTCTTGCGGCGGGAGGCGAGCTTCCGGTCGGACCGCACGATCGACAGCATCAGCGCCAACGCGCCGCCGGCCGCCGCCAGGAAGCACAGGATGGCCACCGACGGGTAGCCGAGGATCGTCGACGACGTCTCGACCCGCATGAGCATGGCGGCGCCCACGATGAGCGCAGCCAGCACCAGCCCCATGGTGACCCGGTTGGCCAGCTTCTGGAGCCCCCGCATCAGCTCGGCCTCGTCGAAGGCGTCCACCTTCACCTCGAAGGTGCCGTCGACCATGGCGTCCATCACCTTGTTGACCCGGCCCGGCAGCTGCTCGACGAAGTCCCGGGTCTCGAGGAGGGCGGCGAAGGCGCTGCCCGGCGACGTGCGCATCTCGCTCTGCATGAGGTCGTTGGTGTGGGCCTCGATGGCCGCCGTCGGGTTGAACGCCGGGTCGAGGGCGTGGGCCACCTGGTCGAGGTTGAGCAGGGCCTTGCCGAGCATCGACAGCTCGGGAGGCAGGCGGAGCCCGTTGTCACCCGAGATCCTCATCAGGTCCATCACCACCGACCCGGCGTCGATCTCGTCGATGCTGAGCCCCTGGCTCTGCTCCACCAGCTCGGTGGCCCGGCTGCAGAACGCCGCCTGGTCGAACTGGTCGAGCGGGCGGCCGAGGGCGATGGCGGCATCGGCCACGCCCTTGCCGTTCCCGTCGCTCAGGGCCAGGAGGAGCTTCACCAGGAGGTGCCGCTGGGTCTTCGGGACACGGGCCACCATCCCGACGTCGATCAGCGCCAGCCGGCCGCCGGGGGTCAGCAGGACGTTGCCGGGGTGGGGGTCGGCGTGGAAGAAGCCCTCGACCAGGATCTGGTCCAGGTAGGCCTGGAACAGCTGCTCGGCCAGGACGGCACCGTCCAGCTCGAGCTTGGCCAGCGGCCCGATGGCGGTGACCTTGCGCCCGGGGATGAAGTCCATCGTGAGCACCGTGGACGTCGTGTAGTCGCCGATCGGCTCGGGCACCACGAGACGGTCGTAGGGGCGGAGGATGCGGCCGAGAGCGGTGAGGTTGGCCGCCTCGCGGCGGTAGTCGAGCTCGCCGCTCAAGGATCGCCGGAACTGGTTGAGGAGATCGGCGAAGCCGTAGCGGCGGCCGGCCTCGAGGTGGCTGTCGGCGAACCCGGCGAGCTCGGCCAGCGCCTCCATGTCGGCGGCGATGGTCTCCCTGATCCCGGGCCGCTGGACCTTCACCACCACCTCGCGCCCGTCCCGCATCCGGGCCCGGTGGACCTGGCCGAGCGAGGCCGAGGCCAGCGGGTCGGATTCGAAGGAGGCGAAGCCCTTCGAGATCCGAAAGCCCAGCTCGGCCTCGACGATGCGCTCGACCTCGTCGAAGCCGAACGGCTCGACCGAGTCCTGGAGCCGGCCGAGGGCCTTGGCGTAGGCCGGTGGGATCAGGTCGGCCCGGGTCGACAGGAGCTGGCCCAGCTTGATGTAGGTGGGCCCGAGACGCTCGAGGTCGTCGGCCAGCTCCTCCGCCTTCGGGGGCACAGCGTCGCCGGTTGCGGAGTCGGTCTCGGCCAGGTCGTCGAGCCCGGCCTGGCGCACCAGGTCCGACCGCCCGTACTTGGCCAGCAGGCGAGCCACGTCCTTGTAGCGCCCGAGGTGTTGGGGGCGAAGGGAGAGCACCATGATCATCCGCTCTACCCCCTGCTGTGGTCTGACACCCGCCGGGGCCACCGGCCACGCCCGGTAGGGGAGCGATCCGGTCTTCCTGCCCAGGCGGGCCTTGATCGGTCACGCTGGGTGAATTAGCGTGGCCCGGCGACGAGGCTGGTGGGGCCTCTCACAGGGGGGATGTCATGAAGGTCTCGATCCGGTTTGCGTTGCTGGCGGCGCTGGCCACGTCGTTGCTCGCCGTCGCAGGAGCCTCTCCTGCCGCCGCCGCCACGGTCTCGCCCGCCCAGCAGGTCCCAGGGTCGACCGAGCTCAGAGCGGTGGCATGCGCCACCCCGACCACGTGCTACGCGGTGGGCTTCGTCTCCCCGGGCCTCGCCTTGATGGTCCCCATCACCAACGGCCTGCCCGGCGCCGTGCAGGTCCTCCCGGGGCCGAGCGCCTCGTTCTCCGGCGTGGCCTGCGCCAGCGCCACGACCTGCTACGTCGTGGGAACCCAGCTCGTCCCGAGGCCGGGCCAACGTCCCGGGACCCGGAACATCCTGGTGCCCATCGTCAACGGCGTCCTCGGCACCCCGGTCGGCTACGAGGGCCCCCGGATCGTGGCCCTGACCTGCGTCAGCGCCACCACCTGCTACGGCGCCGGGGACACCGCGTCGGGTGGCGCGCTGGTGCCCATCGTCGAGGGCGTCGTGGGAACCCCCCAGCTCATCGAGGGGATCGAGCAGGTCTCCGGCGTGGCGTGTCCCAGCGCCACGACCTGCTACGTGACGGGCACCGACTTCGAAGGCACCATCGACCCGGTGTTCGGCCTCGTCGACGTCGGCGTCGTCGTGCAGGTCGTCGACGGCGTCGCCGGCCCCCCCCAGCAGGCCGCCGGGACCTTCTCCCTCGACGGGATCGCCTGCACCAGCACCACCTCCTGCTACGTGCTGGGCCAGGGTGGGTTCGACTTCTTTCTGCGGCCGGTCCTGTTCCCCGTCACCAACGGCATCCTCGGCGCCCCCCAGGTGGTCGAGGGGGTGGGCGGGCTCAGCTCGATCGCCTGCCCGAGCGCCACCAGGTGCGAGGCGGTGGGGTCCGGTGAGGAGGGCGGCGGCGTGGTGGTGCCCATCGTCGACGGCGTCGCGGGTGCGCCCGTCCCGGTGGCCGCCACCAGTGGGATCTATGCGATCACCTGTGCCAGCGCCGCCACCTGTGTGGCTGTCGGCTTCTCCGCTCCCTTCCCGTACAAGGGGGTGGTGGTCATCATCGACGAGGCGCCGACCACGGCCAGCGCCTGCAGGGGCGAGGGGTGGAAGCTGTTCCGGGCCCCGGCCTTCAAGAACCAGGGGGCCTGCGTGAGCTCGGTGCAGGCCGCCGGGCACAAGCCCTCGGGCGCCTAGCGGCCGGCGCGGGCCGAGACCTCGTGCCGTCGGGCCTACCGTGGCCGACGTGGCGGTCGAGGTGTGGACGGTGGCCGACGACGAGATCGTGGCCACCGACGGCGTCGAGGTGGTGGTGCTCGACGGCCTGGAACCCGACGGCGAGGTCGAGGTGCCCGGGTTCGGTCCCGTTCGCACCCTCACACGGCCACCGGGGGAGCGGCTCGCCACCGTCTGCACGGTGAACGACGTGCACTTCGGCGAGCAGGAGTGCGGCCGGATCGACGCCATGCCCGAGCTCGGCCCCGTTCTGTCGGTCGGGCCGGGCGAGGCGCCCTATCCAGAGGTGATGAGCCGAGCCGCTTGCGCCGCCATCGCCGAGGCAGCCGAGCGCAGCGGCACGCCGTGGGCGGTGGTGGCCAAGGGCGACCTCACCTCCACCGGCAGCCAGGAGGAGCACGAGGCCTTCCTCCGCTGCTACGGCGCCGCCTTCGGCGATCGCCTGTCCGCCGTGCGCGGCAACCACGACGCCGCTGCCGGCCTTGATTTCGCCGCCGGGCCCCGGGCTGTCGAGCTGCCGGGCATCGTCGTGGCCATCCTGGACACCGTCATCCCCGGCAGCCACAGTGGCTGGGTCGACGACGATCAGCTGGCGTGGCTGGACGAGGTGGCCAGGCTGGCCGCGGTCGACGACCGCGTCGTCCTGGTCCTGGGCCACCACCAACCCTGGGACCCCGCCTCTCGGACCCGGCCCGACGGCTACTTCGGCATCCACCCCGACGCCAGCGAGCGGCTCGTCGAGGTGGTGGCCCGCCGTCCGGCCATCGTCGCCACCGCCGCCGGCCACACCCACCGCAACCGGGTCCGCCGCTTCCCGGCCACGGGCGGCGTCCCTCACGCCGAGGTGGCCAGCACCAAGGACTTCCCGGGCAGCTGGGCCGAGTACCGGGTGCACGAGGGCGGCGTGCTGCAGGTCCACCACCGCCTCGTCGCCCCTGAGGCGCTGGCCTGGTCGGAGCAGTGCCGGGCCATGGTGGCCGGGCTCTACCCCGCCTATGCGTCGGGCTCCCTCGATGACCGGTGCCTGGCCATCCACAGGAGGCCGGTGGACAGCGCCGCCTGAGGCGCCCTCTCACCCGGCTCCGCCGAAGCACAGCAGCAAACACCCGGCTGACCTGCTGTTTCCTCGGGTTCACCTCGTTGTCGCCTCGACCAGTTTCCACTGTCTGTGGAAAACCCTGTGGACGACCTGGGAGAGATGGCCGCTCAACCGGCGTCGCGGGTGGCCTCCACCAGGTCGGCCAGGTCGGCCATGATGCGGCCCAGCTCGAAGTCCTTCGGGGTGTAGACCCGGGCCACGCCGCCCTCCAGGAGGGTGACGCGGTCCTCCTCGGGGATGATGCCCCCCACGACCACGGGCGCCTCGACACCGGCGGCCCGGACCAGGCGGACCACCTCGGGCACCAGCTCGAGGTGGCTGCCGGAGAGGATGGAGAGCCCGATGACGTCGGGGTCCTCGTCCCGGGCGGCGGCGGCGATCTCGGTCGGGCTCAGCCGGATGCCCTGGTACACCACCTCGAACCCTGCGTCGCGGGCGGCGACGGCGATCTGCTCGGCCCCGTTGGAGTGTCCGTCGAGCCCCGGCTTGCCCACCAGCAGCCGGGGCGGGCCGCCCTCCCACGCCCGAACCCGCTCGGCGGTGGCGGCCAGGCTGCCTTCGTGCCGTCGGGGCGTGCCGCCCACGCCCGTTGGGGCCCGGTACTCGCCGAAGGCCGCCCGCAGGACACCGGCCCACTCCCCGGTGGTGCCGCCGGCGGAGGCCAGGGCGATCGTCGCCGGCATGACGTTCTCCTCCGATGCGCACACCCGGCGCAGCTCGTGCAGGGCCTTGCCGACCGCATCGGCGTCCCGGTCGGCCCGCCAGGCCCGGACGTCGGCCACCAGCTCGGCCTCGACCGTGGGGTCGACCACGAGGATCGACGAGGTCCCGGCGCCGAGCGGCGACGGTGCCGTGTCGACGAGGCGGTTGACGCCGACGACGGCGAGGTCACCCGACTCGATCCGACGGGTGCGGTCGGCCTGGGAGGCCACCAGGCGGGCCTTGATGGTGTCGAGGGCCAGGAAGGCGCCACCCAGCTCGAGGACGTCGGCCAGCTCGGCCTCGGCGGCCTCGGCCAGCTCGTCGGTGCGGGCGGCGATGACCGTCGAGCCCTCGAAGATGTCCGGGTACTCGAGGAGGTCGGTCTCGACGGCCAGCACCTGCTGGATCCGGAGGCTCCACTGCTGGTCCCACGGGCGGGGCAGGCCGAGCGCCTCGTTCCAGGCCGGCAGCTGGAGCGCCCGGGCCCGGGCGTCCCGGGACAGGAGCACGCCGAGGGCCTCGAGGACGATCCGCTGCACGTTGTTCTCGGGCTGCTGCTCGGTGAGGCCGAGCGAGTTGACCTGCACCCCGTAGCGGAAGCGGCGCTGCTTCGGATCGGCCACCCCGTAGCGCTCCTCGGTGATCCGGTCCCACATGCTCGTGAACGCCCGCATCTTGCAGACCTCCTCGACGAAGCGGATGCCGGCGTTGACGAAGAACGAGATGCGGCCGACCACCGCGCCCATCTCCTCCTGGCCGACCTGGCCGCTGTCCCGGACGGCGTCGAGCACCCCGATGGCCGTGGCCAGGGCGTAGGCCAGCTCCTGGACGGGCGTGGCCCCCGCCTCCTGCAGGTGGTAGCTGCACACGTTGATCGGGTTCCACCGGGGCGTGTGGTGGAGGGTCCAGGCCACCGTGTCGACGATGAGGCGGCGGCTGGCCTCGGGCGGGAAGATGTACGTGCCGCGTGACAGGTACTCCTTCACGATGTCGTTCTGGGTCGTCCCGGCCAGCCGCCGGAGGTCGGCACCCTGCTCCTCGGCGTTGGCCACGTACAGGCCGAGCAGCCAGGCCGCCGGCGCGTTGATGGTCATGGAGGTGTTCATGACCGCAGGATCGATGCCGTCGAGCAGCTGGCGCATGTGCCCGAGGTGGGCGACGGGGACGCCCACCTTTCCCACCTCGCCCGCCGCCTCGGGGTCGTCGGGGTCGTACCCGCACTGGGTGGGCAGGTCGAAGGCGATGGACAGGCCGGTCTGGCCGCGGCCCAGGTTCTGCCGGTACAAGGCGTTCGAGGCACGCGCCGACGAGTGCCCGGAGTAGGTGCGCATCACCCAGGGCTGGTCTGGTTCCGGTAGGCGGGCGCTCATGGCGCTCGATTCTCCACCTCCGGGGGCCACTCGTCGTCCCCGTGCTCGGATCACCACCGTTTGTGGTCGCGGCCAAGATGGGCAACGATGGGGCGATGAGGAAGCTCGGCCGCCGGGCGGCGATCGGCGCCACCAGCGTGGCGCTGCTGCTCGCCGCCACCGGGAGCAGCCTCGCCGCAGTGCGGGCCACCCGCTACGACGGCGGCGTCGCCACGCCCGGGCTGGCCCTCGGGGCACCGACGGCCACCGGCACCAGCCGCTCGGCCACCGACCTCGAGCCCACCGCCGACTTTCCGGAGCCCGAGGCCTCGGCGGCGTTCCCCCCCGTCGTCAGCGACCCGGCGGCCGGGGCGACGCCCCCGGGGCCACCCGCCTCGGCGTCGCCCTCCACCCCGTCGTCGAGCACGGCCCCGGCGACCGGCGCGACCCCCCCGGGTCAGGCGCCGACGCCGGCGAGCCCCTCCCGACCGGGGAGCGGGGTCACGGTGTCGAGCCTCCCCCCGGCCAGCGGCCCGACCCCGACCACGAGCCCGAGCCGGCCGTCGTCACTCGGCTGCCCGGGCGACGGCGGCCAGGGCGCCCTGCCGCACCCGGGCGGTGCGCTGCAGGCCGTCAGCTTCAGGCTGCCGTGGCCCGGCATCGGCCCGCTGGTCCTCCTCCCGCAGGTCAGCGCCGCCGGTGGCAGCGGCCCGGCGAGGATCGCCGAGTCGACCGTCGGCGGCCTGGCCGACGACGGCTCCAGCCTCACGCTGCCGGGGCCGCTGCCGATCGACGTCTCCTACAGCCTGGTGTCCGGCAACGAGACGGCTCGGGGCACCATCGCCTTCATCCCGCTCGGCGTCAGCGTGAACGTCGAGGCCATGGCCTGCCGAGACCGCAGCTTCACGCTCTACGACGTGAAGGGCAGGTCGCTCGAGGGAGGCCCCCTGCGCATCGTCGGCGTGGTCGCCCCTCCCGGCACCGTCACGATCGACCCGGGCGGCGGCACCGCCCACTTCCGGTCAGACACGCCGGGCCGCCACAGCGTCACGCTCCTCACCGCGAGCGACACCGGGACCGCCGGCGAGCAGGTCAACGCCACGGTCACCGTTCCCTAAGCAAGGTCGAAAGATGCGTGCAGCGCCTGCACGGCACGCTCGGCCTCCGCCTGGTGGACGACCACGCTGATGCGGATCGGCGACGTCGAGATCATCTCGATGTTGATCTGCTCAGCCGCCAGCGTCCGGAAGACGTTCGCCGCCACCCCGGGGTTGGTCTTCATCCCGGCGCCGATGATCGAGACCTTGGCGATGTCGCGGTCGGCGGTCACACCGGAGGCGCCGATCTCGCCCAGCAGGGCGCGGCTCGTCTCGAGCCCCACGTCGAGATCCCGCGACGGGATCGTGAAGGAGATGTCGGTGTGGCCCTCGAGCGAGGTGTTCTGCACGATCATGTCGACGTTCACGTCCCGGGCGGCCAGGGCGCTGAACAGGGTGCCGGCAACGCCGACGCGGTCTGGCACGCCGGTCACGGTCACCTTGGCCTCCCCGACTTCGTGCACGACGGCGGACACGATGGCCTGCTCCACGACTTCCTCCTCCGGGCCGACCCGGGTGCCGGGCTCCCACGTGAACGACGAGCGGATCTCCATGCGCACCTGATGGGTGCGGGCGAACTCGGCGGCCCGAACGTCGGGCTTCGGGCAGCCGGCGGCGCACATCTCGAGCATCTCCTCCCAGGACAGGTGGGCCAGACGCCGGGCGCCCGGGACGACCCGGGGGTCGGCGGAGAAGACACCGGACACGTCGGTGTAGATCTCGGCCCGGTCGGCCTCGAGGGCGGCGGCCAGGGCGACTGCCGTGGTGTCGGTGCCGCCCCGACCGAGAGTCGTGACGTCGCGCCCTGTGGACACGCCCTGGAAGCCGGCGACCACGACCACCTGCCCGTTGGCCAGCGCCTCGCGCACCCGGTCGCCCCGCACTTCGAGGATCCGGGCCCGCTGATGGGTGGCGTCGGTGATGATCCCGGCCTGGCTGCCCGTGAACGAGACGGCCGGCACGCCGATGTCGGCCAGCGCCATCGTGAGGAGCGCCATCGAGATGCGCTCGCCCGAGGAGAGCAACAGGTCCATCTCGCGGCCCGGCCGGCTGGTCGAGACGTCGATGGCCAGGCGCTCCAGGTCGTTGGTGGTCTTGCCCATGGCCGAGATGGCCACCACGACGTCGTCGCCCCGGCGGCGGGTGCGGCCGATGTAGTCGGCGACCGAGCGGATGCGCTCGGCGTCGGCCACGGAGGCTCCTCCGTACTTGTGAACCACCAGCGCCACGGGAGGCGGAGGCTACCGGCCGAAGCTCACCGCTAGGGTCTGCATACCGTGGCCAGCAACAAGCGGCAGCGGAAGAAGACCAACCAGGCGGCACGGCGGGCCGCGCTCGAGGCGGCCCGCAGGCGCCAGCAGCGAAAGAAGCAGCTGGTGAACTTCGGCGCCCTGGCTCTCGGCGTGCTGCTCCTCGCCGGGCTCGTCGCCTTTCTGGCCAGCCGAGGCGGCGACGACAGCGCCTCGCCGCCGACCTCGACCACCAGCCCAAAGTCAACGCTCGCCACGGTGCCCCCGGTGCCGCCGGGCCGGGAGATCAAGGGCGACACGCCATGCCCGAAGCCCGCCGGTGAGGAGCGGGCTTCCAGCTTCGAGAAGCCGCCGCCGTCGTCGCCGCCGTGCATCGACCCGGCCAAGACCTACCGGGCCGTGTTCACCACCACGGCCGGGGTGGTCAAGGTCAACCTCGACAGCAAGCGGACGCCGCAGACGGTGAACAACTTCGTCGTGCTGTCCCGGTACGGCTACTACGACGGCTCGGCCTTCTCCCGAACCGACACCTCGATCGACATCATCCAGGGCGGCTCACCCAGCACCCAGTCCATCAGCGACCCGGGGCCCGGGTACAACATCCAGGACGAGGGCGGGAAGTTCGCCTACACCGAGGGTGACCTGGTCATGGCGCGCGGCTCCGGCGCCAACTCCGCCAGCGCCCAGTACTTCTTCTCGGTCGGGCCGAAGACCTCGAGCCTCGACTCCCAGGGCACCTACGTGACGTTCGGCAAGGTGGTCGAGGGCCTCGACGTCCTGAAGAAGGTCATGGCCAGCCACAAGGACTGCCCCGAGGAGCAGGACGCGGCCAGCGGATGCCTCGGCGGCGCCCCGCAGCCCCCGGTCACGGTGGACACGATCGCCATCGAAGAGGCATGAGCGGCTGGGGGCCGCCGCCGCCCCAGCCGCAGTGGCCGCCGCCGCCGCCCCCTCCACCTCCGCCCCCTCCCGGCCGCTCTCGGACCGGGCTTCTCGTCGGCCTCTGCGTCGGCGGCGCCCTCGTGCTTCTCGCCGGCGCCCTGCTCAGCGTCGCCGTGCTCGGCGGCCTCCGCCGGGGCCCGCCGGGCCCCCGGGCGGGCATCGACCACTGGCATGCGGCGTACGGGCTCTACCTCTGCGACCGCTACCTGGCGCCCGTCACCGTCGATGGCGACAAGGCCGGGATCCACACCCACGGCGACGGCGTCGTCCACATCGAGCCCTTCAACGGGAGGGGCGCCGGATCCAGAGCCGTCTTCGGGCTGTTCGAGGAGGCGGAGGGGATGCGCACCTCGTCCACATCGGTGCGCTTCGTCGAGGGGACGTCCCCGGTCGAGGCCGAGGTGCGCGACGGGTGCGGCGGCCGCCCGGCCGAGCTGGTCGGCTTCGTCGACGGCAAGCGAATCTCCGGCGACCCCGGCAAGATCCGGCTGCGAGACGGCGAGGTGATCGTCGTCGCCCTCGTCCCCGAGGCCACGACCTACGCCGACATCGGCGCCCCGCTCTCCGCAGCAACCCTGTCCACGCTCGGCGCCCCCGGACCCTGAGCACCGATCGTCACCACCAGAGGAGATCCATGACCCACCCCTGCCCCAACGCCGACGGCTCGAGCCCGAAGACCCAGTCCTTCGACGACCAGCCGGCCATGTGCATCGACCCGACCAAGCGCTACACGGCCCAGCTGTCGACGTCGGTCGGCGACATGGCCATCGCCCTCGACGCCGCCGGCGCGCCGCTGACGGTCAACAACTTTGTCTTCCTGTCCCGCTACCACTTCTACGACGGCGTCATCTTCCACCGCATCATCCGCGGGTTCATGTGCCAGGGCGGCGACCCGACCGGCACCGGCCGCGGTGGACCGGGCTACCGCTTCGCCGACGAGCTGCCCAAGAAGGGGCGCTACCAGATCGGCTCGGTGGCCATGGCCAACTCCGGCCCGAACACCAACGGCAGCCAGTTCTTCCTCATCTCGGGCCCGAGCGGCGTCCGGCTGCCGCCCTCGTACTCCCTCTTCGGCCAGATCGTCAGCGGCCTGGAGGTGCTCGAGGCCATGCAGGCGCTTCCCACCGGCGCCAACGACCTCCCGAAGACCCCCCCGGTGATCAACGGGATCACCATCAACGAGCACGAGAGCTAGCTGATCCTGGTTTCCGCAGCTGCGGCGGGTATCACGGGAGGGTGCTCAGCGGGACGACGTCGCCGTCCAGGTGAACGATCACCTCGTCGGGGAGGGC
>JBKJUI010000341.1:0-4310 GCA_046590775.1 Acidimicrobiales bacterium | reverse complement strand
GCTCCTCGGTCGGCACCGGTGGCTCCTATCGTGTGAGTGATCGCTCGAACGGTCCTACGCTACCCACGGTGCCCGCCCTCGTTGGAGTTGCCCTGAGCGGGCCGGGCTTCGTCGAGGCGCTGCGGCGACTGTGGGACGAGGGGTCGGCCGCCTTCCCCCTCGACGTGCGCTACCCGCCGGCCGTGCGCCAGGCCGTGATGGCCCGGGTGCGGCCGACCGAGGTGTGGGACGAGCACGGGCGGCGGCCGGTCTCCGACGGCGAGCCGGTGGCCGAGGGCGACGCCGTGGTGCTGGCCACCAGCGGCACCACCGCGGTGCCGAAGGGGGTCGTGCTCACCCATGAGGCGCTCCGCCACGCCGCCGTCCTCACCAGCGCAGCCGTGACCGCCGACCCCGGGCGCGACACCTGGCTCTGCTGCTCGCCGGTGGCCCACGCCGCCGGGCTCGGCGTGGTGAACCGGGCCTTGCGCACCGGCGCCCCCCTGGTCGTCCACGCCGGCTTCGACGCGACGGCCGTCGCCACCAGCGGCGCCACCCTCACTGCGCTGGTGCCCACCATGCTGAGGCGCATCGATCCGTCAGCGTTCCGCATCATCGTCCTCGGCGGCATGGCCATCCCCGCAGATCGGCCGGCGAACACCGTGGCCACCTACGGCCTGACCGAGACGATGGGCGGGGTCGTCTACGAGCGGCGGCCGCTGCCGGGCGTCGAGGTGCGCATCGGCGCCGACGGCATCGTCGAGCTGCGGTCCCCCACGTCGCTGCGCTGCTATCGCACCGAGCACGGCGAGGATGACCCCAAGACCGCCGACGGCTGGCTCCGCACCGGCGACGTCGGCGAGGTCGGCCCGGACGGCCGCCTGGCTGTGCACGGGCGGATCGACGACGTGATCCTCACCGGCGGCGAGAAGGTGTGGCCGGAGGGCGTCGAAGCGGTGCTGCGCTGCCTTCCGGGCGTGGCCGAGGTCACCGTCGTCGGTCGGGCCGACCCCGAGTGGGGCCAGCAGGTGGTGGCCGTGGTCGAACCGCCTCTCGGCCATCCACCACCGACCTTGGCCGAGGCGCGGGCGGCGGTGAAGGACGTCCTTCCGGCGTGGTGCGCACCCCGGGCGCTGAAGGTGGTGGAAACCCTCCCCCGCACCTCGTCGGGAAAGGTGCGGCGGGGAGCCGTCCGGGAGGGGCTCAGCCCGGGTTGAGCTCGTCGAGGAGGTCGGGCAGCTTCACCAGCTCGTGCTTGGGGAGGAACCACCGCACCCCGAGACCCTCGGCCCGGTCGGCCAGGCGACCGTCCATCGCCGCCGAGCACAGGGCGACGGGCAGCCCCGGGTGGAGGGCGACCAAGGCGGCGACCACCGACAGCCCGTCCTGTCCCGGCATCATCTGGTCGACGACGGCCAGGTCGGGTCGCTCCAGTCGCGCCGCGGCCAGCGCCTCGGGGCCGTCGGCCGCCTCGACCACCCGGACCGGGTGCCCGCTGACCTCGAGCACGACCCGGGCGAGGGCACGCACGTCGGCCTCGTCGTCGACGACGAGGACGACGAGCTCGTCGGCGCCGGGCATCAGCCCAGCTTCGGGCCGAGAAGGGCCCCACCGTCGACGACCATCGACGCGCCGGTCATCCAGCTGGCGGCGTCGGAGGCCAGGAACAGCGCCGCCGACGCGATGTCCTCGGGCTCGCCCAGCCGCCGCAGCGGCGTTCGGGCGGCGATGGCGTCGCCGTGCTCCTGCCACAGCGCCCGGGCCAGGTCGGTCTTGACCAGCCCGGGGGCGATGGCGTTGACCCGCACCGATGGCGCCAGCTCGGCCGCCAGCTGGCGGGACAGGTGCAGCACGGCCGCCTTGGTGACGTTGTAGTAGCCGATCCCGGCCTCGACGCTGAGGCCACCGATGCTGGCGATGTTGATGACCGAGGCGCCGGGGCGGCGGCCGAGGCCGGCAGCCACCGCCTCGCGTGTCCACACCACCAGGGCCCGCTGGTTGACCTGCACCGTCTTGTCCATCTGGGACTCGGAGATGTCGAGCAGCGGCCCGAAGTACGGGTTGGTGGCGGCGTTGTTGACCAGGACGTCGAGGCCGCCGAACCGCTCGACGGCGAAGGCCACGGCCGCGTGCGCCTGGTCGGCCTCGCCCGCGTGGGCGGCGAAGCCCACCGCCCCGTTCCCGATGTCTGCGGCGGCGGCGTCCAGCGCCTCCTGCTTGCGGCTGGTGAGCACCACGGAAGCGCCAGCGTCGGCAAAGGCGCCGCCGATGGCCTTGCCGATCCCCTTCGACCCCCCGGTGATGATGGCCACCTTGCCGTCCAGACGCAGCTCCACACATGCATCATGGCCGGCTGCGGTAGAACCGACGTGGAGGACACGATGAACCGGCTCGCGGACGAGACCAGCCCGTACCTGCGCCAGCACGCCGGTAACCCGGTCGACTGGTGGCCGTGGGGTCAGGAGGCGTTCGCCGAGGCCCGCCGCCGGGACGTGCCGGTGCTCCTCTCGGTGGGCTACTCGGCCTGCCACTGGTGCCACGTGATGGCCCATGAGTCGTTCGAGGACGGCGCTACGGCGGCCGTCGTCAACGAGCTCTTCGTGAACGTGAAGGTGGACCGCGAGGAGCGTCCCGACGTCGACGCCGTCTACATGGAGGCGGTCCAGGCCATCAGCGGGTCAGGGGGCTGGCCGATGACGGTGTGGTGCACGCCCGACGGCCGGCCCATCCTGGCCGGCACCTACTTCCCCCGGAACCGCGCCCACGGCCGGCCGTCGTTCCTCGACGTGTGCCGGGCCGTCGACCAGGCCTGGCGGGAGAAGCGGGCGGAGATCGAGGAGCAGGCCGACACGTTGCGCAACGCCGTGGTGGAACGTTCCAGCACCGAGCACCTGGCGCTGCGGGTCCCCGAGGGAGGGAGTGAGGGGAAGGCCGTCGTCGATGCCGCCCTGGCCGGGCTGCTCGAGAGCTTCGACCCGGCGTGGGGCGGCTTCGGCCGGGCTCCCAAGTTCCCGCAGCCGGTGATGCTCGAGCTGGCGCTTCGGGGAGCGGCGGCCGACCCCGGCGGGCCGCTCGAGACGGCCGTGCGCACCACGCTCGACGCCATGGCCTGCGGAGGCATCTACGACCACCTCGGCGGTGGCTTCGCGCGCTACGCCACCGATCGGCGGTGGCTGGTGCCGCACTTCGAGAAGATGCTCTACGACCAGGCCGGCCTGCTGCGCGCCTACCTGCACGGCTGGCAGCTCTACGGGCTGCCGGCGTGGCGCCAGGTGTGCGAGGAGGTGGTGGTCTACGTCGAGCGCGACCTCGCCCAGCCTGAAGGTGGGATCTCCTCAGCCGAGGACGCCGACTCCGAAGGGGTGGAGGGCCGCTTCTACGTGTGGTCCTCCGACGAGCTGCAGCGGATCGGTGGCGATGCCGCCGTCGCCTGGTACGGGGCCTCACCCGAGGGGAGCTGGGAGGGGACGAACATCCTGTGGCGACCTGATCGGGCCGACCTCCGGCGACCCGCCGAGGTCGAGGCGGCGCGGGCCCGGCTGCTCGAGCACCGCTCGTCCCGGGTGCGCCCTGGCCTCGACGACAAGGTGCTGACCGAGTGGAACGCCATGTGGGTGGCGGCCCTGGCCGAGGCCGGCTCGGTGCTCCAGCGGCCCGACTGGGTGGTTGCGGCCGAGCGGGTGCTGGCGTTCCTCCACGACTCGCTGCGCAGGCCGGACGGCCGGTGGCTGCGGTCGTGGCAGCGAGACGGCGGCGCCCGCCACCTGGCCGTGGCCAACGACGTGGCCTGGGTGGTCGAGGCTTGCACCCGCATGGCCGAGGCCACCGGCGTCGCCTCGTGGCTGACCCGCGCCGCCGGGGCGGCCGCCCAGCTCCTCGACCTGTACGAGGATCCCGTCGCCGGCGGGGTGTTCACGGTCGCCTCCGACGGGGAGCAGCTCATCGCCCGCCAGAAGGACACCTACGACGGAGCCACGCCGTCAGCGAACAGCGTGGCGGCCACCGCCCTGCTCCGCCTGGGGACGCTCACCGGCGAGGAGCGGTGGACCGCCGCCGGGCAGCGGGTGCTCGACTTCCTGGGCCCGATGCTCGCCGCCGCCCCCACGGCGGTGACCGGAGCCGTGGCTGCGGTGGCGTCGCAGCTGGAGGGCGCCACCGAGGTGGTGATCACCGGCTCCCGGCCCGACCTGGTGGCCGCCGCCGTGCGCCCCTACCGCCCCGACCGGGTGGTGGCCTGGGGCGAACGCTCCCCCGGCCCCCTCTGGGAGGGCCGGGAGCCGGTGATCACCACCTCGGTGGCGCCCTCCAGCTGCGACGCCACCGCAGCCACG
>JBKJUI010000154.1:0-4052 GCA_046590775.1 Acidimicrobiales bacterium | reverse complement strand
CCCAGCCCCGGCTGCGCGACCTGGCCACCGCCACCCCCACCTGACCGGCCTACGCTTCGCGGGACAGGAATCGGGGGCACCCATGACCGACATCCACGTCAGGCCCGCCTCGGGCGGCCCGGCACGACGCGCGCTCGACAGCGTGGTCATCCGGTTCGCCGGCGACTCGGGCGACGGGATGCAGCTGACCGGCGACCGCTTCACCCAGTCCAGCGCCGTGTTCGGCAACGAGCTGGCCACCCTGCCCGACTTCCCGGCCGAGATCCGTGCCCCGGCCGGCACGCTGGCCGGGGTCAGCGCCTTTCAGGTCAACATCTCCGATCACAAGGTGCTGACCCCTGGGGACGCACCCGACGTGCTCGTGGCGATGAACCCGGCGGCGCTGAAGACCAACCTGGCCGACCTGCGGCGGGCCGGCACGGTGATCCTGAACAGCGACGCCTTCGGCGAGCGCGACCTGGCCAAGGCCGCCTACGCCTCCGACCCCCGCCACGACGGCAGCCTCGACGGCTGGACCGTCTACGAGATCCCCATGACCAGCCTCACGGTCAAGGCGGCCGAGCCGGCAGGAGCCAAGCCGAGGGACGCCGAGCGCTCCAAGAACTTCTTCGCCCTCGGCGTGATCTCCTGGCTCTACGACCGGCCGCCCGAGACGATCCTGGCCTGGATCGAGAGCAGGTTCGCCGCCCGGGAGACCGTGCTCGAGGCCAACCGGCTGGCCTTCCGGGCCGGTTGGAACTTCGGTGAGACGGCGGAGATCTTCGAAAGCGGGTACGAGGTGCGCGCCGCCGACCTCGTGCCCGGCGAGTACACGAACATCAGCGGCAACACCGCGCTGGCCTGGGGCCTGATCGCCGCCGGGCAGTCGTCCGGCCTGCCCATCTTCCTCGGCGCCTACCCGATCACCCCGGCCACCGACATCCTCCACGAGCTCAGCAAGCACAAGCACTTCGGGGTGCGCACGATGCAGGCCGAGGACGAGATCGCCGGGGTGTGCGCAGCCATCGGCGCCGCCTTCGCCGGCCACCTTGGCGTGACCACCACGAGCGGCCCCGGCATCGACCTCAAGTCCGAGGCGCTCGGGCTGGCGGTCAGCCTCGAGCTGCCGCTGGTGGTCGTCGACATCCAGCGGGGCGGTCCGTCCACCGGGCTGCCGACCAAGACCGAGCAGTCCGACCTCCTCATGGCCATGTACGGCCGGCACGGCGAGGCCCCCATCCCGATCGTCGCCCCCCGGACCCCCAGCCACTGCTTCGCCATGGCCGTCGAGGCCGCCCGCATCGCCCTCAAGTACCGCACGCCGGTCTTTCTGCTGAGCGACGGCTACCTGGCCAACGGCACCGAGCCGTGGCTGCTGCCGGACCTCGACGAGCTGCCGGACATCGAGGTCCGCTTCGCCGACGCCCCGAACCACGGCACCGAGTTCTGGCCCTACCTGCGAGACCCCGAGACGCTGGCCCGGCCGTGGGCCATCCCCGGGACGCCCGGCCTCGAGCACCGCATCGGTGGCATCGAGAAGGAGGACGGGACCGGCAACATCAGCTACGACCCGGCCAACCACGAGAAGATGACCCGCCTGCGGGCGGCCAAGGTGGCCGGCATCGCCAAGGACATCCCGCTCACCGAGGTCGACCACCAGGAGGGGGCTGACGTCCTCGTCCTCGGGTGGGGTTCCACCTACGGCTCCATCGCTGCCGCCGTCCAGCGGGTGCGGGCCCGCGGCCTGGCCGTGGCCCAGGCCCACCTCACCCACCTCAACCCGTTCCCTCCCGACCTCGGCGCCGTCCTCCGCCGCTACCCGAAGGTGATCGTCCCCGAGATGAACCTCGGTCACCTGTCGCGGCTGGTGCGGGCCGAGTACCTGGTCGACGCCCGGTCGCTCACCAAGGTGCAGGGCCAGCCCTTCCGGGCCGCCGAGATCGAAGACGCCATCGTGGAGGCGCTCAAGTGACGACGACCGAGCCCACCGGGCCGACCACCACCCGAAAGGACTGGAGCAGCGACCAGGAGGTGCGCTGGTGCCCCGGGTGCGGCGACTACGGCATCCTCACCGCCGTCCAGTCGCTGATGCCGGAGCTGGGCGTCAAGCGCGAGGATGTGGTGTTCGTCAGCGGCATCGGCTGCTCGTCCCGCTTCCCGTACTACATGTCCACCTACGGCATGCACTCGATCCACGGGAGGGCGCCGGCGGTGGCCACTGGGGTGGCCGTGGCCCGGCCGGACCTCGACGTGTGGGTGATCACCGGCGACGGCGACGGCCTGTCGATCGGTGGGAACCACCTGCTCCACACCCTGCGCCGCAACGTCAACCTCACCATCGTCCTGTTCAACAACCAGATCTACGGACTGACCAAGGGCCAGTACTCGCCCACCTCCGAGGTGGGCAAGGTCACCAAGTCCACGCCGTTCGGCTCGGTCGACCACCCCTACAACCCGATCAGCCTGGCCCTCGGGGCCGAGGCCAGCTTCGTGGCCCGCACCCACGACCTGGACCGCAAGCACATGATCGAGACCTTCCGCCGGGCCCACGCCCACCGGGGGGCGTCGTTCGTCGAGGTCTTCCAGAACTGCAACGTGTTCAACGACGGCGCCTTCCAGCAGATCCTGGCCAAGGAGAAGCGGCCGACCATGCTGATCCCACTCCGCCACGGCGAGCCCATCCGCTTCGGGGCCGACCGGGAGCTGGGCGTGGTGGCCGAGCCCGACGGCAGGCTGCGCATCGCCCGGGTGGACGAGGTCGGGGAGGAGCGGGTGCTGGTGCACGACGAGCGGCGCGACGACGCTGGCCTCGCCTTCGCCCTCTCCCGGCTGTCACGCGGCCCGTACGAGCCCACGGCCATCGGGGTCTTCCGGGCCGTCGAACGCCGCGACTACGGCACCGAGGTCAACCGCCAGCTCCTCGCCGCCTCGGACAAGCGCGGCCCCGCCGACCTGTCCGTCCTCCTCCGCAGCGGCACCACCTGGACGGTCGACTGACCGACCCGTCCCCCCCCCAGACCCGACGTTGAGTCTGCCCAGTTCTGCCGTCCCCAGGGACCAAAAGTGGGCAGACTCGCGGCTAGATGTCGCCCTTGAAGGTGTCGCAGTCGGCCGGGTCACCAGAGTCCAGGCCGCGACGCAGCCAGCGCACCCGCTGCTCGGCGGTGCCGTGGGTGAACGACTCGGGGTTCACCCGCTGGCCAGCCGAGCGCTGGAGGCGGTCGTCACCGATCTGGCCGGCGGCGCGGATCGCCTCCTCGGGGTCGTTGGGGTCGAGGCGGATGCTGCCCGCCCGGGAGGAGACGTTGGCCCAGACGCCGGCGTAGCAGTCGGCCTGCAGCTCGACCCGGACCGACAGCGGGTTCTCCTGGCTCGGCTTCTTGCGGACGGCGTTGGCCACCTGGTCGTTGGTGCCCAGCACGTTCTGGACGTGGTGGGCCACCTCGTGGGCGACGACGTAGGCCTGAGCGAAGTCGCCGGGGGCTCCGAGTGACTTCTGCAGGTCGGTGAAGAACGAGAGGTCGAGGTACACCCGCTGGTCGGCCGGGCAGTAGAAGGGACCGGCCGTCGAGGTGCCCGTGCCGCACCCGGTGCGGGTCTGGCCGGTGTAGAGCACGAGGGTGGTCGGCGTGTAGCTGCGCCCGGCCTCGGAGAAGATCTGCCGCCAGGTCTTCTGGACGTCGTTGAACGAGCAGGTGGCGAAGACGTCGACCTTGCCGTTCGGGCCGGTCCCGGCGCTGCACCTCTCCCCGGCCAACGGGGTCGGCGCCACCGGCGCGCCGAAGCTGGGGTCCTCGACCCCGAAGCCGCCGCCACCACCACCGAGGGGGTTGCCGCCGAGCAGGAGGGCGGCGACCAGCCCGATCAGACCGAGGATGCCGCCCCCTCCGGCGATCATCCCCCCACCCGGGAACCCCCCGCCGCCGCCCCCCCGCAGGTCGCTGATGTTCCCGCCGTCAACGCTCGCACCCTCGTCGAACTCCACGAGGGACGTGGTACCCGCTGCGGTCGCCGCTGCACCACAGCTCTCGGGGGCCTACGGTGCGGGCGTCGTGGCGGGCGCTACGGCAGAG
>JBKJUI010000163.1:0-3504 GCA_046590775.1 Acidimicrobiales bacterium | reverse complement strand
CCCCTGGCCGCAGCCGGCCTGCTCAACCCCATGCTGGCCGGCGCCGCCATGGCCTTCTCCAGCGTGGGGTTGAGCAGCCCTGCCGCGGCCAGCGGGATGGCGGCCACGTTGTAGGCGAAGGCCCAGAAGAGGTTGCCGTGGATGGTGCGCAGGGCCTTGCGGGCCAGGCGGATCCCGTCGGCCGCACCCCGGAGGTCGCCCCGGACGAGCGTGATGTCGCTGGCCTCGATGGCCGCGTCCGAGCCGGTGCCCATGGCGATGCCGAGGTCGGCGGCAGCCAGAGCGGCGGCGTCGTTCACGCCGTCGCCGACCATGACCACGCCCCGCCCCTCGGCCTGCAGGCGGCGGATCTCCTCGACCTTGCCCTCGGGCAGCACGCCGGCGATGACCCGCTCGATCCCCACCTCGGCGGCGATGGCGCGGCCGACGGTGTCGCCGTCGCCGGTGAGCAGGATCGGCTCGAGCCCGAGGGCGCGCAGGGCGCGGACGGCCTCGGCCGAGGTCGGCTTGACCGTGTCGGCCACGGCGACCACCGCCCGGGCCCGGGCGTCCCAGGCCACGGCGATGGCGGTGTGCCCACGACCCTCGGCTTCGGCCATGGCCTGCTGCAGCGCATCGGAGAGCGGCGCCGACCGCTCGGCCAGGAAGGAGGCTCGCCCCACCAGGACCGCATGGCCCTCGACGACGCCCTCGACGCCGCGGCCACCGGAGCTCACGAAGCCCTCGACCGGGGGCAGCCCGCCGAGCCGCTCCCGAGCGGCGCTGGCCACGGCCCGGGCGATCGGGTGCTCGGAGGCGTCCTCGAGGGCGCCGGCCAGCCGGAGGACCTCGGCCTCGTCCTCTCCCTCGGCCGGGGCGACCGAGACGAGCGCCATGCGCCCGGTGGTGACCGTGCCGGTCTTGTCGAGCACGACGGTGTCGATCTTCGTGGTCGACTCGAGGACCTCGGGTCCCTTGATGAGGATGCCCAGCTGGGCGCCACGTCCGGTGCCCACCAGGAGGGCGGTGGGGGTGGCCAACCCGAGGGCGCACGGGCAGGCGATGATCAGCACGGCCACCGCGGCGGTGAAGGCCTCCTGGGCCGAGGCGCCGGCGCCGAGCCAGACCCCGAGCGTGCCGGTGGCCAGGGCGATCACCACGGGGACGAAGACAGCGGAGATGCGGTCGGCCAGGCGCTGCACCTGCGCCTTCCCGGTCTGGGCGTCGGTCACCAGCCGGCTGATCTGGGCCAGCTGGGTGTCGGCCCCCACCCGGGTGGCCCGCACCACGAGGCGGCCGCCGACGTTGATGGTGGCGCCGGTGACGGCGGCGCCGGGACCCACCTCGACCGGGACGCTCTCGCCGGTGAGCAGCGAGGCGTCGATGGCCGAGCTGCCGTCCTCGACGACGCCGTCGGTGGCCACCTTCTCGCCGGGACGGACCACGAAGCGGTCGCCCACCACGAGCTGGTCGGCGGGGATGCGCTCCTCGCGACCGTCACGCAGGACCGCTGCGTCCCGGGCTCCGAGCTCGAGCAGGGCCCGCAGGGCGGAGCCCGCCCGCCGCTTGGCCCGGGCCTCGAGGAAGCGGCCGGCCAGGATGAAGGCCACGACGCCGGCCGCCGCCTCGAGGTAGATCTCGTCGCCGCCCCCGGCGCCGAACAGGTGCCAGCCCATCCGCATCGACGGGTCGCCGGCGTCGCCCACGAACAGGCCCCAGATGGACCAGCCATAGGCGGCGAGCGTGCCCACCGAGATCAGCGTGTCCATGCTGGCCGTGCCGTGGCGCAGGTTCCGGACGGCGGTGACGTGGAACGGCCAGCCCCCCCACAGGACGACCGGGCCGGCCAGGGCGAACGCCAGCCACTGCCAGGCGTCGAACTGCAGCGCCGGGACCATCGAGAGGAGGACCACAGGGATGGCCATCGCCGCCGAGAGCACGAAACGCCGGCGCAGCCCGGCGAGGCGGATGTCGGCCTCCTCATCTCGATCGGGATGGGCGGCCTCGTCCGATGAGGGGGTCCCCGCCGGCTGCGGCACGTCCGGGAGGCGCGCCGTGTAGCCGGCCTTCTCCACCTCGGCGATCAGCTGCTCGGGGGTGACGCCGGGCGGGACCGTCACCGTGGCCCGCTCGAGCGGGAGGTTCACGGTGGCCGTGACGCCGTCGAGCTTGTTGAGGCGCCGCTCGACGCGTCCGACGCACGAGGCGCAGGTCATGCCATCGACGAGCAGCTCGACCTGAGTCGAAGGATCAGTGACCTTGTCCACGGTTTTCCTCCACGGTCGTGACGGCGGTGTTGACGACGCCGTCCACCTGGTAGTCGAAGAACAGGGCGTAGGTGCCGACGGTGGGCAGCGTGGCGCGGAAGCGGACGGTGGGACCATCGCCTCCGAGCGGATGGACGTGGAGGTAACCGAGGTCGCCGGCCCGCAGGGCGACGAGGTGTCCTCGGGCACCGAGGTAGGGCTCGGGCTGGATCGGCTGGCCGTCCTGCCTGACGGTCACCTCGACCTCGTCACCCTTCCGCTCGAAGCCGACGTCGAGGCGAGGGTCGGGAACCGCAGCGGCGGCGGGGGCGGTCCCGACCTCGAAGGCGCCACCCACGTTCAGGTCGACGCCGAGCGTGAGCTGGCCTGGACCGCCGGCGGGCTGGAAGTCGGCGAAGGCCCGCCAGGTCCCGGCAGTGCGAAGGTCGAGGCTGATGGCCCAGCTGCCGCCGGCCTCGCGCGCCGGGTGAACGTGCTGGAAGCCGGTGAGGTCGCGGCGCACGACGATGAGGTGCAGCTCCCGCTCGTGCAGCTGCTCGTAGCGCGGCACCGGGGCGCCGTCGGGGCCCAGCAGGCGGAACCGGAAAGGCTGCGCGGGGCCCGCCACCAGCGTGGAGGCCTCGGGCACGAACCGGTAGCCCGCCTGGGCCATGGCCAAGCCCGGCAACCCGGCCCCGGCCCCGGCCCCGGCCCGGTCCCCGTCCCCAGACATGTCCATGCCCTCGTGGCCGCCACCCCCAGCGGCTGCCGGACGCTCGGCCAAGCCGTCGGGGCTGACAGCGCGGGCTACACCGAAACCGGCAGCCAGGACGATGATCAGGGTGACAGCGAAGCCAGCGAGCTTCACGGGGGCGGAGAGGCTCGTCTTCATGGACCTCATCATACCCCCCTAGGGTACCTACGGCAACTCCCGATCCTTGCTGACGCGGTCAGGTCAGCCTGGCCCTCGAGGAGCAAGGACCAGGTGGAGGCCCGGCGTTGCGCCATCGTGGGGCATGGTTGAGGAGCGATCCGGACGATCCTCGTTCGACGCCGGGCGGTGATGCTCGCGTCGGAGAACGCCGCGGAGCAGGTGGTGGGGTGCCCCACCGCATCCGGAGGCGACCTGACGGCTGCGGTTCAGGCCGTCGTGTCCGACCTCGAAGGGGTGGCGACAACCGATCCCGACTACCTCAAGTCACGACCCTGTCGTGCTCCAGTGCCAGGGCTCAGACGGCAGGTTGCGGAAGCCGAACCGGCCGGCGTTGCCGGCCAGCCA